>JAHEAD010000055.1 GCA_019721075.1 Candidatus Sysuiplasma jiujiangense | reverse complement strand
TACGCTTATCATGAATGGAGCTGGAGATCTGATGTATTACGTCATGCTTGGCCAGCCAGTATCTCTGTATATGGAATGGACAAACCAGGCCGCCTTGGTTGTGTATGGTAAGATCGTAATTACGATGGCCTTTGTTATCGGCATAGACTTTTTGATAAGATACCGGAAGCATCTCAATGCTAAGGATGCAGCACTAAGGGAGGTAACAGGATGAAAGCAATGAAAAAACCCATTCCTGTAGATTATGAGTTTGCAGTAGAGGACGGAGAAATAGAAACTCTTGAAGGAATAATGTCATACAAAAAAGGAGATGCCATTATAACCGGGATCAAGGGAGAAAAATACGCATGCAGGAGAGACATATTCGACCAGACTTATTCCATTGTTGAAGAAGGCCACGCAGAGGAGCACCCTAAAACGAAAATAATGATTAATCGCCATGACATTGGAGCTACAGCCCTCTATGTTTCAATAATGTTCCTGGTGATTAGCGTGGCCTTAAGGTACACCGAGACTGGCTTCGTTTTCATCTGGGCCTCTCTTTTCCTGGATATTTTTGCAGGATACGAGCTTGGCATTCTCAAGGAACTGAACAAGGGAAGGGTGAGGCAATGAAAGATCATTTTACATTCAAGTTGAGTAAAACCACGACGGAATTAGTTTATCTTATCCCAGTACTCGGCATTCTCATGATCTTCATTTGGTATGTCATAGTGCTGCAATTCCAGCTTCATGATCTGGTTAATGGCCTTCTGCATAACATATTCATCCAAGGCACCGTCGTAATCTTGGGTATGCTGTTTGTATTTTTTCTCTCCGAGTTTTATGATATGGTTGGTGACAAAGAATTAAAAGAGGCAATAAAATGAAAGCAAGAAAAGATAAAGGAAAATGTGAGGCGTGTGGCTTGCCTATCTGGAAAGGCGATGAATACATCGATGTTGCGGACGAGGATGACTGGATGGAAACTAAACGAGGAAAGCGTGTTATTCCAGGCAGGTCTTTTTTTAGGCTTCATGTTGTGTGCGCAGACATGGTAAGTGATGATCGAGTTGAAATACCTGCTGAACCACGTGATGTTCTTGAAATTTTAATAATTTCCGTATGGTTGTCAAATTATCAGGGTTCGCTGAATTTCCTGAATGGCAAGAAATGGATAGAAACTGTTGCAGCAGATATCCCAAGCACCACCAGCGATCCCGATTTCCGTAAGCAACTTGAAGATTGGCGTTCGTTCTATGTTAGAAGGTATTATGACAACGTAATGAAGCCATTGATTGATTTTTGGATGTCTATAAGAAATACACCACTTGTGCAACGTATCATCCAGAGAGAGGGAGAGCATGAATGGCTGAAATGTTCTTTAACAGAGAAGGAGGATTAATTCCATGGAGAAAAAGACATGTCCTATTCTTGCACGTTTAGGACAGAATCGGGAGGTCCGATCCACTTGAATATATATACCCCAATCAGGAGAAAAAAACTCGAATCAAGAAAAAGTCCTAAAATGAAACAAAATAAGACAGACATAAAAGAGAGGAAACGGACCCCGAACGATCCCCTCACTTCCCAGGAAGCGAACCTGCTGTTAAGAACGATTACGGACTTCTCCGACTATGCCCTCATCCTCCTGGGCCTCTATACAGGGATGCGGATATCAGAGATCGCAGCTCTTGAGGAGATATCGATAAACGAACAGGAACAGAAGATCCGGATTTGGGATGAGAAGAAGGACCGATATAGGGATGTTTTCATTCCAACCGAGGTTTTAGGTGTCCTGCGAAGGTTTATCAACACGCTGGCAAGAGGCAAGGATCCCCGCCTCTTTCCGTTCTCGCATAAGACGATAGAAAGGAAGATACAGTCATGGACTGAAAAGGTATTAGGGAAAAGAAAGAGCTGGCATGCAATCCGGCACACTTACATTTCACTCTCAAGGGAACTCGGGATCCCGATGGAGATAGTAATTCAGAATACAGGTGATACAGCAGCCACAATTCTCAAGTACTATTCCAAGCCAAGCCCCGAGTTCATCCGCAAGACCATACAGGAGAAACAGATGTTTGAGGTGAAGTGATGTCAAAAGGAAAAATCAGGTATGGAGAAGAAGACTCAATCCCGCTTGATAAGCCAGTTT
>JAHEAD010000054.1 GCA_019721075.1 Candidatus Sysuiplasma jiujiangense | reverse complement strand
AAAGACGTCCTCGCCTGCCGGATAGAATATTTGGAGGATTGGCGCATTTCCGGATGCAGGAATTGAGTACAGGGAAAGATACCATGTCGCGGATGATGAGGAATGAGTTACGAGCTCTACCCGTATAAGGGAGCCGTTTGAATACCTGAACAGCACGTTCGAGATCGAGGGGTTGGCATAGGGCGACCAGTAGGTGCTGCTTTCCGTGAGGTTATATACGAAATTGCCGCTTGCTGATGTCCCGGCGTTTGTAATGGTGATCGGGTACTGCTGCGTCAGTGAATCACCGCCGATCTCCACCAAGAACGTGGAGTTGTATGCCGGATAGAGGGGGCTCGAATATTCGTATGTGATTGAGTAAAAGGCGCCATCGAATTTTATTGTCAGGGTGAATCCTGTCAGGCCTTCGCTTGGAGGATACATTGTCATGCTCCCGGATGCCGTATCGAACGTGTTGCTCTGGAACTCTGTGCCCGAATCGTATGCAGTGACGGTACCGACGATATCATGCACGGTTGTGAAATGCATATTAACAGGCTCGCTTGGCGTAAGCTGGCTGCCGTATACGGGCGTTATTACCGGATCTATAGAGACCTGCCAGGTGAGAACCTGCGTAGGTCCAGAAATAGAAGATAGGACCCCCTCAGTGACGGATGGCACGTTATTGAATGAGACCGTGATGGTATAGGTTCCCGTCCTGGCGTAAGAATGAGTGAATGTCAGAGAATAAGTTGTTCCCTGCACATTTGAATTACTTCCGTCGCCCCACTGAACAGAGACGGCCTCGGTTTCGCCTGAGAAGACCGGCTGTGAAATGTTGAAGTAAAGCTCCATTTCAGATCCGGTTCCCATGAACTGAAGATAGGAGCTGACATATTGCGGAGCAGTATTGGCGACTGATATTGTCTGGATGTAGTTGTCGATTGTCTGCGCAGAAGTATATGTGTTGCTGTAGGTATAGGAATGATCCTGTGCATTGGATTGTTGGCTGTATGATCCATTGTTGAGCGAGATAAAGAATCCTGCCTGCGAACATGAATAATCAACCTGCTCAAGGTCGATCACAGTCACGGACGGGACAAACGTCCCTGAATCCGTAAGGAATGAATTGGTTCCAGATTCATATGGCCCGAAGTATGCACCTGACGGAGTAGAGTAGGAGAAAGGAACGGCATACGTGAATTCATTTGGCGAGGGGTTCGACGGACTGTAGGCAACCGAACCTGAGAAGTAGCTCCCAACATTATTCAATACGGCTTGTTCTTGATTCTCAAGCGTTATCGTATATGTCACCGATGAAGCTGACGTTGCGACTGAACCACTTCCGCCTGGATTCGGGTCACCATTAACGTTTCCAAACATCTCGTTTATGTATGACCCCGAAAGGATGCCAGCAGTGGTTGTCGCCGTAGAGTCCAGTGTGGCACCATCCCCGGCATACTCTGAATATATCTGGGGTACGTACGGGTTGGAAAACACAATATTGTAGGACGCCTCATTGGCAGGGATAGTGAAAAAACAGCCCTGCGTTCCGTAGCTTGTTCCAATTACGCCATTGATCGCCGTATTGGAACCTGTTACGGATGTCTGGATCGAATTTGTCTGAGATCCCGTATTTGATGTCATGCCGCTTGGTGCAGTTGACCATACATACCCGGATTGAAGAACATCTGTAAACTGAACAGACCATGAGCCAACCTGAACCGTAAATGGAGAGTCATAGACAGTCCATTGCGGGTCAATGTAGGCGTAGGACGTCTCAATGGATGCGTAGTTGAAGGTGTGAGACCATGTATAAGTCACGTCGAGAGGCGATGTAAGATTCGCGTACACCGTACCTATAGCCTCTGATATGCCACCAGATGTAGATGATGACCCTATGTTGAAGGCAACCTGGTCAAGCTCCACGTTCGTGGTGTCGGAAAACATCCCGAAATACATGGAACCGAAATTCTGAGTCCATCCAGCAACGGTGTTTGAAGACTCCGTCCATGATGAAGAGGATGAGAATACTGGGATCGAAGTATATGATGAATTTTCCGAGAATGGCACACTGAATGTGTATGGCGTATTGCTTTCTGATGCCAAAGTGTAATATGTTGCGCTGACGCCGACTGATGCGAGTGGATCTGAAACATTTGCCTGCGGCCCGATGGATGGATGGTAT
>JAHEAD010000053.1 GCA_019721075.1 Candidatus Sysuiplasma jiujiangense | reverse complement strand
ACCAAGGCGGCCTGGTTTGTCCATTCCATATACAGAGATACTGGCTGGCCAAGCATGACGTAATACATCAGATCTCCAGCTCCATTCATGATAAGCGTATAGGCATAGAGTGGAATCACGTAAGATCTTGCAGCTATGCCCATGAGTATAAGCACAGAAGGAACCAGAAATCCAAACGTGAATAGGTGGTAGTTGTTCCATTGTAATAATATATTATAGGGGAAAATCGTGTCCTGCCACATGATGACATCATAATAGGCAAACATAAGGAAGGCAGCAATGGCCACTGTGTAATCGATCCAGTCATGCTTGTTCATTTCAAGGCCTCCATGGTTTTGTTTTTTTCCGGATTCTTCTTTTTTTCAGTATATATTCCATTTATAGTTCTCCATCTCCATTCGTGCTGAGGACCTTCAATTTGCCATAATATTTCGGTATTGATTCCGGTATCTTTCCAAGGACGAACTGCATGAGATCTCGCTTGATTTGGCGTGCGTTTTCCAATTCGAGTACTATGTTGTAACCTTTCTGGACACGGCCATAATCATCGGTATTCTTGGCCACGAATGCCTTAAAATGCATCTCTGCATGCCAGTTTTCAGCTATGATAATGTTGGCATTAAAGTGCTTTGGAATTGACGTTTTAGTTTCTTCTTCCTCAGTTGTGCGCTCAACATCACCGAGGGATATATTCTGCGTGTCAAGGCGCTCTGATACCCTCATGTCTCTTATTGCGTTCCTGACGTCTTCATCCAATTCTTCTGTGTGGCGGGAAAGCCATTCTAATAGTGACTTCTTCGTGAACTTGGCCCGTTCATAATCTCCGTCCCATACGACATATCCAGTTGTATGGTCTCTGTAATTTTGTTTTCTTGTGAAGAACATCTCGATATCAGCATTGAGTTCCGGCTGAAACCTGATGATTTCTCCCTTGTCTGTTCTTGCTGCAAGGTATTCTTCGTTCCAGTAGATCTCTTTGACTTTGTTCATGGTTTTCTGGCAGTAGTCTATAATACCTGCTGATTCACCAAATGATATACTTTCCACCACCGAAGGGGGTGCGTTGTATATCATCACGTTAGAGCCGTCTTTTACCCATTTTTCCAAATTACTATTGTTTTCCATTTTTCACCTTCCTATTTTTATCCACGACTGATTTAGAAATCGCTGGAGCATTAAACGGATGGGTGTTGATATTTGTGCTAAGCTTGAATGAGCTTAACACCCTATCTGGATGTTCACACTGCCATACTGGGCCGTGATGACCATTGCCTGAAAACCGGATGTCATACCTGATCGTTCGGTAGGGTCTCAGCATGAGGAGGTTTGTCATCTGTTCCTTCTCCTTTTTGGAAAGATCACGCCTTGAATGCTTCGATGTCTTGACCTCGATGATTATATCATGGCAGATGTCTTCAAGGTCTCCGTACTGGTTCTGGCCGAGATTCAGGATTATATGACCTTCATGCTCAAGCATCCTCTTGCGTTCCGTTTCGGCAGATGTGCCGTTATGGAGGCTCATTTCAAAATCTCCTTCCACATCTTGAACACTTATGTGATCCAGAATGCGGGTGAGTGAGTACACAATCATGGTAGCAGACTGCCTTCAGGTTTTCTTCTGTTGTCATCTCACACCCCGCAATATCCTGCCTGTTCACAACCCATCTCATCATGCACGTCATGGGTATCGTCAAGCGTTGTCTGCATTGTCAGCGAAAAATACTCTGCAAGTTTCCGAAGTGATACGCCTTTCGGATTCAATTTGTATGTCGGAAAGTTCAGGTCTGATTCTTCCAAACTGACAGCATCCCAGTAGAGATCTGGATGATTTCTATACAGGATTCCCCATTGCTTCTCGGATTGGAACGGACAGAAATAGCATCCAGATTTAGGTGGACTTTCATAACCATGATCGGTGACGTATTTTACGCAATCCTTTCGGGTCATCTTTCTGTCAATCAACGGATATTCAACGGTATATTCTGCAAGATGAGGTTTATACATTCTTGTCAGTTCCTCATAACCAAGGCCGATGACGGCAACACATGGCTTCATGTAATTCCCTTTTACCTGTTCTTCTCGGATATAGTCCCTATGAATCGGTATCAACTTGCTGTCCGAGGTGCACCACCTCGACTGCGGGTTTATGCTTGGCAACCGTCTCCTTGCGATTATCTCATCTCTCAGACTGGTTACAACCTTCTGGTGAACATGATACTTTTCATTCTCATGGTCTCGTATGGCTGCCTTGTCTTTTCTGGATAGATCTTCGGTTTGCTTCAACATGTTTTTGTAATCTATGAGAGCATCACCATGCAATGTTGTAATATCCGTGACTGTTTTTCTCATCCTTACTGTTATGAATGGTATTCCCATTCTATCGCATATCGGCTTTGCAACCTTCTCTATGTGGGCATACGTTTCCGGATGTTCCCCGCCAGTATCGGCAAAGACAACCTCATCTATCTGTATATCACCCTGCTCTGCCATCACAAGCAGAGCAAATGTCTGCATCCCTGCACCATAACTGAGAAATCTGGATTTCATTTTAGGGCCTCCAATTTGAGATTATAGCGGACTTGAGGTCGTTCAGTGAAGAATAGAACTGGACTGACATCTTCTGGACCATCTCTATGACCTGGGATATGGATTCATCAGTTCTCTGAGTCTGCTCGAGCGAAAGCTCCTGGTGCTTCTTGAGTATCTGCTGCTGGCCCTCTTCTATCTTCTGGATGGCCTCAAATTTCTCGTAAAACTTCCCGGAGAAAAGGTCATTCAGGAAGCCCCTGTATATCTGCATGTTGTAGATGAACTTGTTAGGATGGACGGA
>JAHEAD010000052.1 GCA_019721075.1 Candidatus Sysuiplasma jiujiangense | reverse complement strand
TCTTCCATCGTATGTCTCCAGTCTTCCAGATGGCTGATGACTGATGTAATCCGTCTCCGGAATAATCATGGAGAACTTTGTGAGACATAAAAGGCCGCTTCCAGGATTCGCAAGATTCGGCTGAGGATGCGTACACTTCACGGGCTTTTGAAAATTGCGCCATAGTAAACATAGGTGGACGAAATGCACAAATTGCCAGAATCGTTTACATTTTATCCCGCATGATGTCATTTTAAATAAACTTTAAATAATGTTTAAACAATACAGCGGGATAAAATAGCAACAAACACGCAACAAAACCGAACAGGCCCTATGTTCGTGTCCTTCCGCGCAGGGATGTGTGCCTGGGGCGTGGCCATGAAATCCTTTGGGAGCTCAGCATAGATGAAGCAACTGTCAAGGTCGGCTGTAACATTTATTTTTGGACATATGCAAAAGGAGAAGACAGGCAGCAGCACGGTACAGGCCTGCCGCATGGATGCTGTCCCCTTTTCTCCGATTAGATGGATTCATAAGAGGGTGAAAGTTTGTTAACTCCAGAGAAAAAAGCAAATGCAGGCAAGAGCGGAGAATTCGGAACTGTAAGAAACTACGTGAACGGCGGATTCGAAAATGCTGAGGAAACAACTGAGTACAAAGTGTTCAATCCGGCTTTCGGGAAAACAATAGCAACCGTCTATGACACTGAAAAGGCTTCAGTCGATCGGGCAATAGGCTACGCACATGATGCATTTCTCAAGTGGTCCACTGTTCCGATTACCAGCAGGATCAAACTCCTCTTCCGGCTGGAAAACCTGATGCAGGAAAACGCAGACGAACTCGCAAAGCTTGTAACAATGGAGCATGGCAAGACCTTTGAAGAGGCGAAGGGCGAAGTAATGCGGTCGATTGAAAATATTCAGGCCGCCTGCGCAGCCACATACCACATCATGGGCACAAACAACAAGAACATATCAAGTGGAATAGACGAGGAACTGATACGCGTTCCAATGGGTGTTTTTGCCGTTATTGCTCCGTTCAACTTCCCAATCATGGTTCCCTTCTGGTTTATCCCTTATGCCATAGGTCTCGGCAATACCATCGTGGTCAAACCTTCTGAAAAGGTGCCCCTGACAATGCAGAAGGCGATCGAGCTGATAGGAAGGGCGGGATTCCCTCCGGGGGTTGTTTCGGTCATAAACGGCTCGGCACCCGTTGTCAATGCAATTTTAGACAACAGGCAAATTGCCGGCGTGAGCTTTGTAGGATCGACCTCTGCCGGCGAATATATTTACAAAAGGGCCACAGCCAACCATAAAAGGGCACAGGCAGGAGCGTCGGCAAAGAATTACGAGCTTGTCATGCCTGACGCCGACCTGAAAAGGGTGATACCGGGACTTATCTCCTCTTTCTTTGGTAACGCCGGCGAGAGATGCCTGGCCGGTTCGGTCCTGGTTACATTGCCGGAAAATCATGAGAAAGTAGTCAGCGCTTTTACTGCGGCAGCACGCAGACTGAAGCTGGGATACGGACTGGATCCGGAGACCGAGATGGGCCCGCTCATCAGGGATGAGCACAGGAAAAGAGTGATTTCTTACATAGAGAAGGGAGAAGAGCAGGGCGCAAGGCTGGTTTTGGACGGCAGAGCCAATAAGCCGGCGGCTTATCGCGAAGGCTATTTTCTGGGACCTTCAGTGTTCGATGACGCACGCCATGATATGAGCATCATAAGGGAGGAAATTTTCGGCCCCGTGGCAAGCGTGGTGGAGGCTGAAAATTTTGACGGTGCCATTGAGCTGATTAACCGCAGTGAATTTGGAAACGCCTCCACAATTTTTACCTCTTCGGGCAGGTATGCCGATGAGTTTGTCTCGAGGGTGGAGGCAGGCAATATCGGTGTGAATATAGGAGTGGCAGCACCGATTGCATACTATCCGTTCGGCGGATTCAAAAAATCGTTCTTCGGAGACCTGCACGCGCAGGGCGGAAGGGACCATGTGATGTTCTACACAGACAGTAAGGTAATCATCAGAAGGTGGTAAAATCAGAACTGGAAATATGCCCGGCCATTATAACGGTGGGATTGAATGAGCGGCCTCGGTGACAAACATGAGGGCGGCCTGAGGCGCAACGCAGTAGGCCTGCTGCACATAATCTTCCAGTCCCAGTCGCATGTCGCACCGGCAGCGGATCTTGCATTGCTCATCACCGGAACGGCTGCAATTGCTCTGGGTGCAACGCCTCTGGTTATCCTTCTGGCTTGGGTGGGTTATTTCCTCCTTGTCAACACAAACTACCAGTTCTCAAAATACATTTCAAGCGCGAGCGGCTACTACGGTTTTGCAGCCAACGGCCTGGGAAAGAGATGGGGAATATTCACAGGATGGCTTTTTCTGGGCAATGAAATGCTCGCCTATCCTGCATTCGGATTCCTTGGAGCAGCATCCCTGCTGTATCTGCTGTCTCCGGTGCTGTCATCGATTCCGTATTTGTGGATTGTCCTGATCCTGCCCTTCATGTTATTCATTTTCATCATTGAATATCTTGGAATCAGGCCATCCCTGAACTATGCCTGGATTGCAGGCTCAATTGGGGTTGCCTTTCTGGTAATCACGGGTGTCGCGTAATTTTCCTGGTCGGGCCTCATAACACACTGTCTGTGTTTACCACCGCTCCTGTTGGCGGTGACTACACGCCGGTATTCCTTGCATTTATAATCGGCATCACCACTCTTGCAGGTTCCGGATCCGTGGTAGCCGTTGCCGAAGAAACAAAGCAGCCCAAACGGAACGTCCCAAGATCCCTTGTCCTTGTGATGCTTATTGATTTGTCCGTCATACTTGTGACCTATGCCCTGACAGTGGGCTGGGGCGTCTCGAAGATGGCTTCATTTGCGACATCTCCTGATCCGGGCATTATAGTATACAGCCATTATCTCGGGCCAGTTATTGCATTAATTTTTGTCGCAATCATTTACAACAGTTATTTTATGTTTGGCCTCGCAATCAACAACTCACTGTCCCGGACAATGTACGGCATGGCCAGGGACGACATTGTGTTTCCGAAAAGAGTATTTGCTACCACCCATCCCAAGTACAAGTCGCCGCACAGGATTATAATGCTGATAACAGGTTTCGGATTTCTGTTTGCAATTGTAAACGGCCTGATTTTTGGACCGTTTGAAGGCGGAGTTTACCCGTTCATAATGATAGGACTGATGCTGATTCTCGTCCACCTCATAAATAATTTCGCTCTGATCCTATGGCGGACATAAAGGGTTAGGCAATGAGTGCCGCAGATACATCAGCTTCTGAAACATGACCGACCTTCCATTCTTGCAGGAGCAGTGTCAGCCGT
>JAHEAD010000051.1 GCA_019721075.1 Candidatus Sysuiplasma jiujiangense | reverse complement strand
TATGACGAAACCGGAACTTATTCAGGCAGCCCCCTCGCACCAACTCTTTCTTCAGTGTCAGCCTCACCCAACCCAGTTGATGCGGGGCAGACCACTACGTTCTCAAACAATGCCTATGCCGAAGATGTCAACGGCGGTACATTTCACTGGTCAGGACTGGTTACAAGCAGTTCCTCAAACCCCACTTACTCCGGCGGGTCAGGAGGAACGGAATCAATGTATTATTCCACTGACGCTGGGTCAACGTCAACATATTCCACGACGCTGACGGTCAACTCAGACCCTACAATTTCCGCTTCGGCAAATGTTCAGACCATTGATGCGGGGCAGAGCGTGTCATTCTCGTCCTCGCCAAGCGGAGGGACTACCCCATACAGCTACACATGGTATGAGGAAATATCCGGTGGATCATACTCATCCTTCTCAACCTCGCAGAACCCATCCTATACGTTCAGTTCCGCCGGGACATACTATGTTTACGTCCATCTCACTGATAACGCAGGGTATGGCGTCAATTCCAACACCATCACCATAACGGTCAACTCCGACCCCTCGGTAAGCGCCTCTTCAAACCTCAATCCTGCGGACGCCGGCCAGACAATTCAGTTCTCCTCCTCGGTTTCAGGAGGTTCGGGCGGCGGATCATACACATGGTATTCAGGATCAACGTCAGACCAGATCGGCACGGGGTCATCATACAGCACCTCCTTCTCAGCCGGAACATATTCCATTTTCGTGGTATATGTGGACAGCGCCGGGTATTCAGTCACATCGAATACCATAACTGAGACAGTGAACTCTGATCCGTCTGTCTCAATATCAAGCTCCCAGAACCCAACTGATATTGGCAATTCCGTGACATTCTCTTCTTCTGTATCCGGTGGAACTCCCGGATACAGTTATTCCTGGTCCATAAACGGGAATGCTTACACCACTTCAGACGTATCCGTATCCTTTGGCTCATCCGGCACTTATGCCGTATCCCTCACGGTCACAGATGCCGCCGGCTACACGGTAACCCAGACCTTGGATGAGACCGTGAACCCCGATCCCACTGTCACGGCTACCGCAAGCGTAAGCTCCGCCGACATCGGGTATTCCATTGAGTTCAGCTCCACGCCAAGCGGTGGGTCCGGGTCATACGGGTACTCATGGACGCTGAACGGAAACCAGATATCGACAACGCAGGACTTCTCCTATTCCTTCAGCTCGGCCGGATCGTATACCCTTACGGTAACCATAACGGATTCTGTTGGGGTAGAAAGCAGCGCCACCGTCACGGTTACAATCAATGACAACCCCTCTGTATCAATATCCTCGTCTCAAAACCCAACTGACGTTGGGAATAGCGTAACGTTCTCATCCTCGGTGACCGGAGGCACGGGAACCGATACGTACTCGTGGGCCATAAACGGTGTGCAGGAATCTACTGCTTCGCAGTTCTCCTATTCCTTCTCATCAGCTGGAACCTACTATGTCAATGTCACCGTAACTGACTCCGACGGCCACACGGCATCGTATTCCTTCACCGAGATTGTGAACCCTGATCCATCAGTTGCCATTCATGTGGTCCACAGTCCAACTGATGCTGGAATATGGGCAAACTTCTCCTCTTCCATATCGGGAGGCACTCCCGGATACAGTTATTCCTGGACCATAAACAGCCAGATATTCACAACAGCATATGTGAATTACACATTCACCTCATCAGGCACTTTCGCGATTTCCCTGACGGTCACGGATGCCAATGGGAACCAGGCAACTGCAGACGTGAATGAGGTGGTGAACCCTGATCCCTCAGTGGCCATTGAAGGGCAGTATGCAACCGTGGACCAGGGCATAAACGACACACTATTCGCCCAGGTAACCGGAGGTACTTCGCCTTTCAATTATACCTGGTCCCTGGGATCAACCATCCTGAATTATTCCCAGGAGTTCCATCTGCAGTTTGTCGGCACCGGTACATTTCAGGTCAACCTCACGGTGAGGGATTCCCTTGGCGAGGCTACAAGCACCTCTTACACCGTCACCGTAATAGCCAAACCATCGGCACTGATCGAAGGCCCGAACAATACGGACAAATCCACAACAACATACTGGGAGGGTTACGGTTCATACGGAACGGCGCCGTACAACTACTACTGGTACCTGAACGGCGTCAACACCTCCTCAGGCCTGTATTTCCAGTATTCCTTCCCTGACACCGGCGGATACAACATCTCCCTGCTGATTGTGGACAGCCAGGGTAGCAGGGCATATGCATACCTTGACATAACTGTGGACCAGCTGCCCTCGGTTACGGTGACAGAATCGCGAAGCGCTACGGATGCAGGCATACCTGTATATTTCAATGCCTCAGTCAGTGGCGGAACGCCATTCTTCAACTATACATGGTCAATAAGCGGCATAGGGTTCGTGGGATACCAGCAGAGCCTGGTCTATGCATTCAGCTCTGCGGGATATTACAATATCACGGTAAAGATATCAGATGGTTCCGGCAACTCGGCGTCAGCGTCAATCGAGATACGCATCAATGCCCTTCCGAGTGTAGCCATAGCGGTGCAGTATCCCAACATTGACCCTGACGTAACGGATTCCTTCAATTCAATAGTAACAGGAGGGACGCCCGGATATTCTTATGCATGGTACGTTAACGGATCGCTCTCAGGCAGCACCGGGTCGCTGAATTATTCCTTTGCCAGGGCTGGCATCTATCCGGTTCGCCTTGTTGTGCAGGATTCCCAGGGCCTCTCAGCATCATACGTGACGGACGTAACCGTTGTCCCGTATCCCCAGGCGTCCATCATACCGTCACGGACGTCACTGGACGCTAACGTCAGCGATGAATTCAGGGCTTCCGGTACGGGAGGCGTAGGACCGTACAGCTATGAATGGGTGATTGGCGGCCACGCTTTCACAAACAGCACCGTATCATATTCTTTCCAGTCACCGGGCAATTACACCGTGCAACTTGTCATATCCGACTCATTTGGCATGGATGCATCCTCCTCTGTTGCAATATCAGTTTACAAAGACCCCACAATCCAGGTGTCATGGACAGGAAAGGCCGTGGTATCCGAGGAGTTCCCGCTTTACGCCAACGTTACCGGCGGAATAGCGCCATATGGCATATCATGGATCTTCCCCTCAGGGCAGCATGAAACCGGCAGTTCCATAGATCATGTATTCTCTTCCTCAGGCCCTGACATCTTCGAAGTGCAGGTATCCGATCAGGGAGGTTTCATCCAGACCAGGAATTTCACCATTGACGTTGGCCTCTATGTTGCCGTTGCTGCAAACCAGACCTCCGGGCTCGGACCACTGGCAGTGCAGTTCT
Source organism: Candidatus Sysuiplasma jiujiangense (assembly GCA_019721075.1). Classification (NCBI taxonomy): domain Archaea; kingdom Methanobacteriati; phylum Thermoplasmatota; class Thermoplasmata; order Candidatus Sysuiplasmatales; family Candidatus Sysuiplasmataceae; genus Candidatus Sysuiplasma; species Candidatus Sysuiplasma jiujiangense. Next base: position 2 of record JAHEAD010000051.1, on the reverse strand, counting down.
CC
>JAHEAD010000050.1 GCA_019721075.1 Candidatus Sysuiplasma jiujiangense | reverse complement strand
TTGAATCTCCTTCTGGCTCTTCACCTTCATAGTAAGGCTCAGGATAATGGTTTATGATTATGAACTCATCCAATTTGCTTATCTTGAATTTCATCAGAATCCCTCCTCATCATCTTCATCATTTCTGAACCAATGGCCACAACGATCACATTTCCCGTTCCCATTGTCTTCGCAATCGCAGTAACAGGGAATTCGTGATATGCACCAGTCGCACATCAGGACATCTCCTCCTTCCAGTTCCCCCGTCTACCCCATATATATCCACATGAACATTCATGTGGACTTGCGCCTGGATCATAATGCCCCCTGACTTTTTTACATTTATGAATTTCACCTTTTTTAGATGCAACTTTCACGTTGCATTTAGAGGCCATCAGAACCCCTCCAGCCTTTTCAGGACATCCTGGTACATCCCGATAAGCTTCTTCGCTTCAGTGAGGGCGGAAGGAGGCAGGCCATTCAGCCGAACCTGTGTTTTATCGATGTCCGCCTGAAGGTTAGCCCTCAGGAAGTCAATTTCTCTGTGGAGGGCTTCCATGCGTGCCGCAAGGTAACGGAGGGCAGCCTCCTCGCTGATCATCACTGAACCTCGCCTCCAACTTCCGCATCGGCATCGGGGAGTTCTTCATACGAAGTGCCGCCATATCCGGTATACAGGCGGAGGGCGCGGTCAACTGCCCGGGTTCGGGCAAGCTCTTCAAAGAATGGATGCATGCGGGTATTCTTCACATTGTCTTTGTTTGCTGATCCTTTGTCGACAGTCGGACCATACTGCTCATCGAGAAGCCTTACCTGTAGGTCCGGAGACAGGGAGGCTATCGCTTTTATGAAATCTATGGGGATCTTTGGGTAGACCTTCGCAAGGGCAATGTATCCGCCCTTTCCGTCAGACTGGGAAGTGGACTCTATCTTTGCATACCCCTTTTTAGAAGCCATGTAGAGAAGCCCGGGATTCTTTATGTAGAGAGCTCCGTCGATTATGGCGAAATACATATCCGCCAGCTCCTGTGGAATCCCGTTCAGCTTTGCCATGAGCTGGGGGCGGCTTGACGGCTTCTCAACATTCATGGGGTTCTTCACATTCTTTGTGAGAGCCTGAGTTGCCTCCTGTGCTTCCTCTTCCTTTGCAGCGGCATCAGACTCATTTCTGGCTTCCCTGATCTTATTCATTGCCGCGGAAAGATCACCGCTGTTCTTCATGCAATCTATTAGACTCGAAGCTTCCTGCACTGACAATTCAGACATAGGAAACTTCAATGTTGCCTCCATGTCCTCTGCGGTCAGCATGGATTTATGCATCAGACCGAATAACAGCTTACGCTGTGCATCAGTCCAGGTTCCCGGGTTGCTCATCATCTTACATCCCTCTCGTCCTTGTATTTCTCTGAGAGTTCCCCGTCGATCTTGAGAACCTTCTCCAATAGCCCGCTGTCCATTTCCTCACCATAGAGCTTGATACTCCACTGGTGCTGGCCCTTGGCGTTTGTCGATAACTCGATTTGTGCGGGCTGTGCCATGACGGTAACAGTCTTCTCTGTAGCTGGCATTTCCTTGGCGCTATCGGTCATGATAGCACCTCCATGTTTCTGACTTGTGAGGTCATAAGATGATAACCGATAGAAGTATAAAAAACTTATTACAACGATTTCAACGGTGTCATAGTTAAAAATGATTATATACTTCCTAGCGTTATATTTCAATATGGCTGAAGACGGAAAAAAGAAGAATGTAATCCGTAGCTTCCGGCTGGATGAAGACTTGAACGACTGGATGGAAGAAAAACATATATCCATAGGCAAGTTGATCAACAGCCTGGTTCGGGAATACATGGAGAAAGAACTGGGAAAACAAGACCCTCACGCAAGCAAAAAAGACCTCACAAGTCCTGATTTATCTCACGGAGGGTCAACATGCACATAGATAGTCGGGATTTAATCGTTTCGGTCAATAGTAGTAGTTATGGCGACTACAAAGGGAAAAAAGCGAATGGATGCCGTATAACTATTGCAATACAGCGACTACTTAAAACACTGGAAAATCCTGAGTTGGAAAGCGTTTTCCCTGTACCCAGTGGAAGTTATACAGCACCAGATATTGTAATGTTTGGAGCGACAAAAAAGAATGTTTTAAATTTTGGAACTCCTGACATAGAACATGAAAACCTGCATGACTCGTTTTGTGTGTGTGTGCAAGTCATGAGGGTGTTCCCGCCTCAGATGAAAAAAAGCGGTTTCTCGGAAAATGGCTATTTCCAATGGTTTGATAGAAATGGAAAAAAGCCATCAACATGCATTGATAGCAGAACATGCTGGAATTATCAACATGAATTGCTATCACATGCTATATCTATGCTATCAATCAATCAATCAATCAATCAATCAATCAATCATGTAACTCATGCAAACGAGGTGACTGCATGACATCTTCAGAGAGGTCTGCGGTTCTTTTCGTTCGTATCACGCAAGGTGTAAAAGAAGCCTTCCGTGAGTATGTTATTAGTGAGCATGGGACGGCTAACAGCATGGGGTTCGTGGTCGATCAAATTCTTTCTTCCTTCCTTTCAAGGCAACCGAAACGCACACACACACAAATTGAGAGGATGAAAAACCGTGCGATCGTTCAGCTGACGGACATAATAAACGAGATGAAGAACGAGGGCTACACCAATCAAATAATAGTGGAAAAGAGGATGTCGGCGAAGGGAAACGTCCACTGGGGAAGGTCAAGCGATCTCGCATCCATCGTAGCCAGGGTCAAGGGAACCGATCAGAGGTCAATAGACAAGTACATCACCATGCTCGTTGACCTGGGCGTCCTGACATCCCCGATAGCGGTTCCCAATTCCAGGAAGATTATCTTTACCGTTGATTTCAGCGTCCTTGAGGAAGAGAAGCCCCTCCGGATAGAAATCCAGAGCAGGGGTGACGTGAAATGAAGACCTTCCTATCATTCGGTGCAGGTGTCCAGACAACAGCGATGCTGATCCTGATCGCAAAAGGTGAGGTAGAAGCTGATACCCTCGTATTCGCTGATACAGGGGCAGAGCATCCGGAAACCTACGATTACATCGAGAAATATGACAAACCGTTGTGTGAAAAGATTGGCATGCCATTTATGACGGTGAGAATGCACCGCAGGATAACAAATGTGGACACGAAAAAGCAGGAACATGCCGATTCACTCAGGGAAGCAATCGTAAAACGGCATAGGGTTCCAAGCATCAATATGAGGTGGTGCACTGAATACTCAAAGATAACGCCAATAAAGCTCGCACTCAGGGGAATGCAGAAAGAAGGCATATTCATGAAGCCGGCAACTGCGCTGATTGGAATAAGCATTGATGAGAAGCACCGAGCTTTTAATTCCGATGGATCATGGAAGCAGCCGCATCATTCAGAATACCGGAATGCTTATCCTATGGTTGAACGGAGCATATCGAGGGATGACTGCCACCGTATCATAAAGGATTATGGCTGGCCCGATCCTGTCAAGTCAGGGTGCTATTTCTGCCCGTTCCAGTCACCAAAGGAATGGGCTGCACTGTACCATACTCATCCGATCTTATTCTGGGATGCTGTCGCACTGGAAGAGCAGGATATCAAATTTCCAACCTATAATCTATATCCAAGAGGAAAGTCAAAAGGATTGAGGAGACTGGCATCGGGACCGGGTTTCGGGAACGGATCCCTCAGTATCTTCGATGATTATGAGGGAAATGTGTGTGTGGAGGTTGAAGCATCATGCATGATATAATGGAGGTCCAGAAATGATGGACTTACAGGAAACAGAGAAAGTAAACAATGCAATGGTTGAGATAATGAAACAGTCTCTAACTGATCCACGTATAATGCTCTCAATCGAAGGATATCTGGTTACGAGTGATTCCAATCAGAATCCTCACACTTCTGTGGAGATATTTTTGAATCGCATGG
>JAHEAD010000049.1 GCA_019721075.1 Candidatus Sysuiplasma jiujiangense | reverse complement strand
CGAAACCCCTGAAATCAATTCTAAAAAGACGGAGAATAAAAAAAGGAAGGTGAAAACATGAAAAAAATGCAGAAAATAAAGAAAGCGATATTTGAACGCAACGAGACGCTTGGAGTGGCATTCACGGTCCTTGGAATCATGATGAGGGTGAAGCCATGACCCATGATGAGGAACGCCTTGGCTGGCCTGACCGCATCCGGCTGTTCTTCCTTTTCTTCCTTGCAATCTTCATCCTGGCCTTCGTTGTGGACACATCCGATTCAGTCATTTCAAGAATGGTGATCCCCATCGGGAAGCATCCCTGGGCATCCCTTACGGTGCTTGCGATCCTGGTCATTCTCACCCTGGCGGTGATCCGCTGACTGCCCGCAGCCCCGATGCCGTAGACGCGATCATCCTGCAGTACCTGCAGACCGCCGGTTCGATCCACCTCTCCGCCAGGAGCATCAGCAGGGGCCTCGAAAGGTCGGGCCACAGGATATCGAGCCGATCCGTCGCCTACCACCTCCAGCACCTGCCCGTGGACGCCACCATGACCATCCGGAGGAAGTACTGCCTCCAGGAACAGGAATAATATTAAGGTTGTGCGTCATGAATAGTTAAGTCTTGCGGGCATGCGAAAGCCATCAAGTCCCGCAAGACCATGACTTTCTCGTACCCGCATGGCGCCAACAGAAGGGAGGAATGGAGGCTTCCGGGATCAGCTCCTGATGCTTTACCAGGCAAAACGGATGCTTTTCCCGTTTGTTTCCGGAAAACTCTATGAAAAAACTGAGAGGAATTTGGGGAATAATAATCGCCTTGCTGGTGGTTATCAGCGTTCCTTTGGGAGCGTATGTCTTCAGCGCTGATGCCAGCATAGGGCCGTCCTCGGCAGGCCTGAACACCCTGGCCGGGGTAGGGATAGCAAACGAGACAAGTGCGGTATGGCTCCTGAACGAGAGCGGAAATTCTGCGCACTGGTACCAGGCAAGCTTCACGGTGAACAAGGTCACCAATGCGATCACATTCTCGACGCCTGCCAAGGAGAAGATATCGACCGTGATCGTGCAGACAAAGAATATCTCGCAGGATGTCTATGATGAACTGCAGAACGGAGCGCTTTTCACTTTTTCGGACTTTACCATTACCGGGGTAAACACTAACCTGACCAGCGCATACATGTACTTCGGGGAACCGGTCAACGCGACAAGCGTCAATTCCATTGGAGACAAGGGCATAACCGATTACGCAATGAACCAGACGCTCTTTGATGCACAGGCCTCGTACTTCGGATCATCGGTGCAGCTCAACCCGATAACGTATCTGGCATCCGGCTTCACAAGCACGCCGCAGTACGCATTCCACCTGAACCAGAGCAAGAACGCCACAGGCTTCCAGAGCGCGAGCATAACATTCACACAGTACTTTGAGTACACAAACGGGCAGAAGTTCCCGCTGGTGACATACATAGCATCCATAGGCCTCGTGATACTGCTCCTTGCCATCTACGTAACGTATCTGGCCGCCCCGGCATATGAAGGCGGGGAGGAAGGAAGGGCAAAGGCGTTCCAGACACGCAGGGAGATGGGAGTCGCACTGGTCGGCATTGCAGGCGCACTGGGCATACTGGTAATTGAGGGCTTCGTCGGATCCATCACGCCCCTCGGGGGATGGGGATCGGCCATAGCATCTCTGTTCTTCTTCGGGCTGTTCATCTTCGCGTACACAGAGATCCCTGAGAGGCAGAGGTACAGCAGGACCATGGGCGTGGGCCTCATAGGCATGGTACTCGGGTTCGTCCTGAACATGTTCTGGCCCTTCGGGACCATAGTGTTCAACTTCATGACATCCCCGAACGTCGTGGCCCTGATATACGGCTGGCTGGCTGTGGTCTTCTTCATAGTCATAGCGTACTATGGCCTGATCGACACGAAGAGGTACAAGCTCAGGAAGATCCGCAGGGACCAGTCCGCGAGGAAACTGAAGGCGTGACATGACGGAAGACCTGCAGACAGAGGCAACCGACGTCGAGGGGTACGCAGGCTGGGATCTGGATGACATCCTGATCCTTGTCGGCGTCTCCATCATCGCCGTGGTGGGCCTGGCCTTCTGGCTGTATTCCCATCAGGTTGCGCAGATCGGCGTGGGCCTTGTCGGCAGCTTCACCTCACCGGTGAGTGCCGGCTTCAATGGCCTTGCGTCCCTGATAAATGCCTTCTTCCAGTGGGCGTCCCATGCGGTGTCGAACCTGGCCATACTGCCGGCATTCTACCTCCGCATCATGCAGCAGATCGCCCTCGTGAAGGCGTTCGTCTCGCAATCGATCGGGATCCGGTCCATGCTGTCCCTCTTTACGGACAGCGGATACGCGGCCATGACCATCGCAGGGGCGTGAACGGAATCTCCCTTGCAAGAAACATACCAAAAAGTGCCGCCCTCGTGGAATTCGAGGACGGCGCATATTTTTTCATGATCATTATTGCGGCTGTGATCGTTCTGGGCATAGTGTTCTATCCCGCACAGATCCAGTCCATATTCTCGGGCCTTTTCGCATCATTCTTTGCCCCGGCCTCGGCATTCATCCATGGCCTCATCGGGTTCTTCTGGTCCCTGATCCAGAATATATTGAACATGGCATGGAACGGCATCCAGGGGGGCGCAAAATCACTGTACAACAATACCATAGGGAGGCTGTGAATGGCCGAATCAAGATCCGGATGGACCCTCATACTCATGGGTTCGCTGATGCTCGTCTACCTCCTCGGCGCCCTGATGATCGGCCAGCTCGGCTTCGCCGTGTTCCTGGGGAACGTAACGGCATATGCGACGCACATGAGCGTGGACGCTGCCATAACGCTCTGGACAGGGATATACATCCTTGCCACGGTGATGGCACTGGGCCTCGGCGTATACCTGGAGACGGACCCATGAACCGCCGGGACGAGGAGGACAGGAAGGAGGACGGCCAGAGGATGAAGTTCCTGGGGAGCTTCGAGAGATTCGCCAGCCACATCACCAGGAGATCCAGGTAGCCATGGGGGAAAAGGTTAATATGTCACTAAGTAGTATGCAGAGTATGACCAAGACAACCATCAAGGTCGAGACAGCGACAAGGAAGAGGATAAGGATCCTTGCGGCAAGGCTCGACGTTGACATGGACGAGGCCATTAACAGGGCTGCGGAATGTCTTGAAAACGCTCTGCCAGGAGAGGAGGTGAAATAGATGTTTGGAAAAAACGACAAACCCCGGACGAAACCTACGAAAAATATGCCTGTGAAGAACAGGAAAAACTCTTTGTCAGTGGCTATTACAAGAAGGGAACGTGGGTATCGGGGTATTGCAGGGAAGCAGAATCGTATTACAACTTTGGACAGGAGATACCTCTGAACAGGAAAGAGAGACAATCAATGGATGAGGAAGCAAGAAGAATTGTCATGGAAAATGTGGAGAGGAATGCACCGGAGTATCTTGGATTTGTTTCCGGCATGGAATTTAGACCTATGAAATCTAAAACAAACAATAAAAATGGAACTGTGGAACGTGCAAAAATTCGGGGCAATACCGTCTATTTTGATCCAGAGCTTGTGTCCAATGACGCTAAGTTTGAGCATGTGCTTTTACATGAGACTGCACATAAGATTGAACAGGAGCAAAATGGCATCATGGAAAAAAGAAGAGCGTGGAAGTGGAGATATGAGGCGTAAAATATTTGAGGTAAATATATATGGATAATATAGATAGAGAAATAAAAAAGATATTGGAGAATTTGCCACCAAAAGACAACATTCCAGAAATTATAATTGATAAGCGTACTGATAATTTCTGGAATGTTAATAGAGAATGGGTTCCAATTCGGCATCAAAAAGAGTATCTTGAATATGAATATTCTCCAATAGCAGATGAGTTGGATCATATTTATCATAGATATATTGTTGAACCAAAAGAACAAGGGTTATTATCTGATGATTATACAGTTCGGGATATTGAGAATCAATTTGTCAGTTATTCTTTG
>JAHEAD010000048.1 GCA_019721075.1 Candidatus Sysuiplasma jiujiangense | reverse complement strand
AAGACCATACAGGAGAAACAGATGTTTGAGGTGAAGTGATGTCAAAAGGAAAAATCAGGTATGGAGAAGAAGACTCAATCCCGCTTGATAAGCCAGTTTGGGGGATAATAGTCAGATACAAGGAAGGAAAAATAGAAGAACAAGCGATATACTTCTCGCAATCCGATAACCACTTTCTTGTCGATGACCTACTGTCAATGAAGAAAAACGATGCTCTCTACATAGTATGGCATGGTTCATGGAACACGGACGTCTTCAGGTGCGACCCCAGGAAGATCATCGACCGCATTCGGAAAGAGGAGGGTCAATGATCCAGGATCCTATATTGAGATTTGCCCATGAGGTTGATTCGATAATCCTCGAGGCCATTCCACCAGGAAGGAAAATTTTCGGAAGGGCACTCGCCTATCAGCTGGATATTCCTTACAAGGTAATCCGGTACCACATCAGGGAATGCCTTTCAATAGCGGTCGAAATTACAACTCCCCACATAAACTCTGACGGCAGATCATGGAACGTCATCATATACCGCAGATGAATGTATATGTACCCCCTTGAATATATCCATTCACAGTTTCTGGGGAAGTGAGCTATCGAGCCCCAGAAACTTAGATGGCTTCTTTCCCAGGAATTAAAACCTGGGTAGATGACCATGAGGATACTGAAAAGAGCATTATCATTGTTTATAGTAGGATTGTTTGTATTTACGGCGTTCGCAGTAATCCAGTCGGGAGGCAATCAAGCGCAGGCATCGCCGTCGGCATCATCTTCTTTCACATTCCCCTATCAGTATGGAACTCCTACGGTCCCATCGGATGTTGGGGCGCAGGGAATACAGGGGCTAACAGTTCCGAAGAGTGACATTGGATTAACAGTTCCTCAATCGAGCGTTGGAGCACCATCAACAGTGGGTGAACCAAATCCTAACATGATTGGATATAAAGGAAACATGCCTAAAATTCCAGCTACATTAAACTTAACGGTTCTCAATGGCACTAAATCATCAAATACGCCAGCAATATTTCAAACTGTTCTATTGCAGAACATCACGACTGGAATATTTTATCCATACAAAACGTCGGCAAGTGGAACGGTATCAATATCAACCTATGCAGGTTGGTACTGGATGTTTGTTGTCTCTTCAGTCCCCTCGTCTTATGTCAACTATACTCAACAGGTGTTGATTCCACCAGGTTCATCAAGCAGAACCGTTTACCTGATTCCTTCATCATACGTGTCATCTGCGGTTGATAATCCTTCATCGTCGCTTGGAACTATATATTTCAATGTGGACGGTACAAATTCATATAGTCACACACACCAAACAACGCAAATAACTGTGCAATTGTTAAATGACAGTTCAGGCGGAGCGTATCTCACATCAGCCATCACTGGAAATAATGGGACGGCAATTTTTACTCACGTTAGTACTGCATATAGCTATGGTTTTGACGTCATTGGCTACAATCAATCATTGACTAACACCATGATGTATGAAGCAAATTTCACGGTTGCTCCTACATCCGCTTTCAGTGGAAATATCTGGTCTATAACAGGCATGTTACTAAGTCCTGCGGAGTGGAAACATACGGCAACAATAGTCGGTTCATCACCCCCAGTCAGCGGAGGATCTGCCTGGTCACTGTCCGTAAACACAAGTGTCACAGGGGGGTATTTTTACATTTCAAACGGCATAAATGTCAATGGGCATTCACTTTTTTTTAATGATACTGTTGTATATGATAACGTCAGCATTAATGATGACACCGAGAACATCTATCTGTTCAATTCAACATTTATTTCGTTAAGTTCGTTTGCGGAAATATGGTACGGGGGCTCTAATGACAATGCCTATAATTCCACTATTTTTGGATCATTTTATCATGATTTGATATACGATGGAGTAGGAACGACATCGAATTCTAATGACATGATACCCCCAAGTGGAAACATATCTGGTAGCATTATCAAATATTTTGATTCCAGTGCTGGCGTGTCTGCAACTAATCATTGGGAAAAGTCGGTTTTTGAAAATATCACGTCGTTTCTTATACCGGATTACGTGTCGAATAGTACCTTCTACAACTATACAGTAGGTGCCAGGGTTTTCAGTCCCCAATGGAAATACGACAGATTCATCAATTCATCAATATTTGGAAATATTAACGGATTAACTATGAACATCACCGAATCAATATTTGGATCTGGGACAACTTTTAATTTTGCTACAACCAATTCTTTGGAATCCACCTTTGAGCATAATCTTGTTCAGGATGGGATGCCTACTGGTGATTCGCTTGCTTATTTTTCCAGCATAGGTTTTACTTACTTTACATTTACTCAGAATACGGTTGTGGAGTACAACAATTTTACATATTCGGCTCCGCCGTTGGCTCCTTTAGAGGCAATGTATTTTGAACCTAATGACAGCGTATCAAACAATATCTTCTATTACGTTGACTCGCCATCGGTAATCGCATATTGGGATAATAATACTCATCCCACATCATATAACGGATACGGGTTCATGCCTCCTCAAACTTATATTAACTCATACGTAAATTTCTTCAACAATTATATTGATGGGGGCTTCCAGCAGGGCTTCATCTTGGTAAATGGAAACCACATAAATATACACAACAACTATTTTACTGGAATATTTTCTCCTAATACAGTTACGGGTACATGGGGAAGTTCAGGTCAGCCAATCTTTGATGATAACTACGACAATAATACCTGGTCAGGGGACTACGTTAATCTAACATTCATGAATGACACAAAGGATGCCTTCAATGGTGGCGGCTTGGGAGGGACGACTGGGTTTTACATGACTTATGAGTCTCAGTCTTTTTACATCAATTTTACACACAATACTATATATACATTCAGGGGTGGTTATCAGGGTGGTTTTGCGGTGATATCCCATGTATCAAATGTAACATGGAATATATTTTATAACAATGAGTCCTATGGCCCAAACGCCTTTGTTGCGGCTCCTCCCTCGGTTGACATAGGATCCGCTATAGGATTTAACCCACACGAGAATATGTATGTTGCAAATAACTGGTTTATGAACCTAAACAATCTAGAAGCCCCGATATACACAGAGCAGCACACAACTAATCTCACGCTTTTCAACAACCACTTTTATTACCGCCCACTTCCATCCGAGACTAATATACCATCATATTACAATGTTTTATACTTGTCAGGAAAAGGTTCGCCATATTCAATGTGGATTGGAGGAGGTACAACAATAACAGAGCAATCATCCTCATACCAGTATTTTTTCAACACTTCATCATCTGGTAGTCTCACTACTTATGGTGGTTCATCCTTTTGGTATTACAACCTAACGCCAGACGTCACCATTGCGAGTGATACTCCCACGATCTCGTACGCCAACGGTCTCGTTGGTGGCCCTCAACCAAACTTCACATGGAAAGGCTATAACTATTCGGAATCCGTTGAGCCAACATACATTCAGGTCGGTGTGAACAGTTCGAAGGCGCCCTCTGTTGACCTCCAGTTCAGTGGAGTTCCGGGCATTCAGTATGTTGTTCAGATAATTAGTCATGGATCTGAGATTGAATCCTTCATAGAAAATGCAAGTTCCTCCGGAATCCTGAACGCGACCTTCAATCCTGCCACGATGCCTCTGGATCCAACATTCGAGGTCTCACCGTATGTGGCGCCCCCACCACCATACAACCCTGTGCAGCCCACTCCTCCAATGAATTTCTTTCCCGCCTATGTCTTCGTTATCCTTCTTGCAGCGTCAGCCGCAGGAGTGGCAATCGGTGTATACATCCTTGTTCGCCGTCCTAGATGAATGAATGTATATATAACCCATTGAATATATCCATTCACAGTTTCTGGGGAAGCGAGCCATCGAGCCCCAGAAACTTGGATGGCTTCTTTCCCAGGAATTAGGAAAAATGGAGGGATAATCTCTCAAGGAATCGGCTCTCTGATGTTACATTCCAGTGGCTCGGACAGGCGATCTCCCTGTTGGATTCCTGAGACATGAAAACAAACACAAGACTTTGGGTAATAATAATAGGCTTG
>JAHEAD010000047.1 GCA_019721075.1 Candidatus Sysuiplasma jiujiangense | reverse complement strand
TGAACAAAAACTCGGAGACTCATTAAGGTACCATGGTCGAGTCCCTTTCCAAGCCCGTTACAATTTAATACCTTTTCCTTATTATCCCATATGACCGAACAAGTGTTAGGTGCAGACTCGGTTTTCACACCTGAAAGGCTTGATGTACAGGCAGTACCAGACAATGCCAGTGGCCCGAAAGCCTCTTCCCTTTTCTATATCTGGTTCGCTTCAAACCTGACCATTGGCGATTTTGCCCTTGGATTTCTTCCCATATATTTCGGATTTGACCTGGACACAACCCTTATCGCACTTGTCCTTGGCAATGTCCTTGGTGCTTCACTGTTGGGACTTATGAGCGCGGTTGGACCCAAGTCGAGGGTGCCACAGATGGTAATGGGGAGGAGATCGTTCGGCGATAGCGGCGGGGCAATTATGTCTGTCCTGCAATGGCTGAACACAACAGGATGGCTGACCATAAATACAGTGCTTGCTGCATTTGCAATAAGTCTGCTGATAAGCGGGATATTCCTCATATATTCCATAATTTTAGTTGCAGTTATCGTTGGCATATCAGCATATTTCGGCCACAAATTCATACATAAATTTGAAAGATTAATGTCATACGTTCTGGGAGTGATTTTTGTTGTGGTTACATATTTTGCTTTTGACCATTTGCACTGGTCAGTCACATACTCTGCAAACACATCGCTGACTCTGTTTACTCAGTTCGGAATCGTACTCGCGCTCTCCTTCTCGTACATAATGAGCTGGGGGCCGTATGCTTCGGACTATTCAAGATATATCTCTCCTCGAACAAGCCTCGGAAAAGTGTTCACCTATTCATTTGCAGGAGGATTTGCTGCATCGCTGTGGCTTGAAATCACAGGCATGCTCGTCGCGATTGCGTCGGGAAAGGCCTCTACCGCGAATCCTGCTAGCGCGCTTGCACCGATTATGGGAAGGTTCTTTGACGTTGGCCTTGTTGGAATTGTTCTGGGAGGGATTGCCGCAAACTCCATAAACCTTTACTCAAATTCCCTTTCGATAAAAGCTGCCGGGCTTAACCTCAGGCGAATAACAGTAGTAATCTTAATGTCTGCCGTGGCAGTTGTATTCTCAATCCTTTCCGTGATAAATGGATTCAATTATTCCTATGAAACATTCCTCTATCTTCTCGATTACTGGATCACGCCATGGATTGGAATTATCCTGGCAGACTTCTTCATAGTCAATCGCGGCCGAAGATATGGCCAAGCTAAGAATTTGAGGTACAACTTTTCTGGCATTATTGCATATTGTGCGGCAATCGTTATCTCGATACCTTTCATGGCGCCATCCGGCTTCCCGTACGGTCCAGTTGCGCAGGTGCTTGGTGGAGTGGACCTCAGCTATTATGTATCATTCGTGCTTGCAATGGTTTTCTATGTGCTGCTTAACAGATTTCTGCCCGGAATCCGGGCCGGAAATGGGCCATCTGGTATCTCACGATGAATAGAAACCATATTATCTCGTCCACAGCTATACTTCAGAATGCTTTCTGACGCAGAGATAAGATCCCTTGTAACCAGGGGAAAACTCATTGTTAGCAACTACAGGGAGGAACAGCTTACACCGAATGGATATGATCTTACTGCTGGCAGGATCAGTTTGCCAGGTGGTAATGGAACAGACGGCAACATCCCGTCCAGAAGCTTCTTTCTGGTTTCAACGCTGGAGCGACTGGAGATGCCATCCGGAATTGCAGGCCAGATATGGCTCAAGTCTTCCTTCTGCAGGAAGGGAATCATTGGGAGTTTCGGACTTGTGGATTCCGGTTTCAGGGGAGAACTCACCCTTGCCCTGTATAACGCAACCGATGCCCCCGTTATGGTTGCCACGGGAAAGGGAATAGCCCAGATCACATTCATTAGGATGTCATCAGAACCTGCCCAAACCTACGAGCAGCGATCGGGAAATTACCAGGATCAGACTGGCATCACCACTGAACCTGTCAAAAGATAATGTCTTGGCTAAACTATTCTGGCGAGGCTCTGTTCACCGGTACGTCATATTCAAGCAGATCGCTGCTTGCACAGGACTGGGGGAATATGCTTCTAGCCTCTTCAAGGAGAGTGTTTACGTTATCCACCCTCGGGCTGTAATGAAACAGGTACAGCCGCTTAACTCCTGAATCCCGGGCTATTTCAGCAGCCTGCCTGGAAGAGGTGTGGCCGAACTCGTTTACCTTTGGCTCCAGTGACGAATCCGTGGTTGTATCATGAATAAGAACGTCTGCCCCTTTAGCAAATGCTACGGTTGACTTCATTGGTCTCGTATCCCCAGTGTAAACTATCTTGCGCCCCTTCCTTGTTCCTGCACTGACATCCTCTATCCTGAATACTTTTCCTCCTACTTCAACAACACCTTTTTTCCGTAGCTCTTCCAGCCTTCTGACGGGAAATCCCAATTCATCCGCCTTCTCCCTGTCGATGCGGATCATGTCCTTCTCCTCCAGGCTGAAAGATATTGCGGGCACAGGATGATCATTTGGCTGTGTCCTGACTATAAAGTCCCCAAAGTCGTAGCTTCCGCTGTCCTCGAGCTCTGTTATCTTTACGTCAAAATTTAGCCTGAAGTAACCCACATTCAGTGCATTAAGCACCATGCGTACAGCTCCTCGCGGGCCATAAATATTCAGTGGGGCAACGCGCCCGTTAAAGGACATGCTCTGAACCATGCCTATCAGGCCAATGAAATGGTCCCCGTGAAAATGGGATATGAAGATATTCTCTATCTTCATGAAAGAGGTGCTGCTGGCCATTATCTGCTTTTGGGTCCCCTCTCCGCAGTCGAAGAGGTTTAAAATGTCGTCAACCTGTATCCCCACTGCGGGGAGTCCACGGATCGGTGTGGGCCACGACCCACCTGTGCCAAAGAATGTCAGCTTGATGTTGGAAGCCATCTGACCTTAATCCAGCGTCAATCATAAACTTTTATTCCCGATTCTTTCCTCTCTTTCTCCCTGGAGGGGGTGAACGCGACAAGCTTCCCAGCGCTTCAATGATAGCAGGGAGCTCTTCCACCGCCCTGACAGGCAGGTGTCTCCGGATATATATCCAGAGCCCGACATCAACTTCCTGAACCACGGCAGAAAGGATTGATGATAGCCGCCTCCTCAAAATACTTCCAGTTCTGTCAAAGTCCATGAGCAGTATGACACGCCTCTCTGTTCTGGAGACCCATTCTGAGAATGCAACCACGCTAAGCCCCGAGTTGTAAACGATAACTCTGCCACGAAACCCGATCTTTCTGAGGGCCTCCATATCCTTCATGCCCTCGACAATAACCGGGACTTCCAGATTCTTTTCAATGTACGCTTCAATGATCTTAAGCGTTCTTTCGGGTTCACGCCTGATAAATTGTACAGCCGGCATTTCAATCCCAGTACCGCTTGTTCTTTGCGAACTCCACCTCAGCGTTGAGTATAGCCCTGATAATGTCATCCTCGCTGTGATACGACACCTCGAGGATCCTTGAGGCGGTTTCCGCCCCGATCCCCCTTGCAGCCATTGTTATTATGGCTATCATACCCTTCTCCCTGACAAGATGAGCATTCTTTGAAATTCTTCTTCTTATCCTGGAATTGTCGCCACCCTTATGGTTTATGGAGTCCAGTTCCTCTCGGTCATATCGTGATAACGAAGCCACAAGGTAACTGCCGCAATCCGGACACTTTATTGATTTTATCTCGCGAATCTTCATTGTCCGGATATTACCACAGGAGACGCAATATAGGACCGTTTCTTCATTCATCAGCCTGGTCTTGACGGATTCAAGTATGGACTTGGTCGGCCGAAGTGGCAACACCTTCTCAGAATAGTGCCTGAGGAAGATTCCAGAAGACCCTGAAATATTGTTCATAAGAACAAACTCAATTTCATTTGTGTTGGAAAGGAATCCTCTCAGCGAGTCCAGGTCCATGTAGTTGGTAATCAGTTTCCTCACGGAATCTGTGTAAACCGGCGTTTCAAGGTAAGAGTCCACTATCTTCTCGAAGCGAATGCGGCTCATGTCGGCATCCTTACTTATCACGCCGAATTTTTTCGCTTCGTACAGGAATACCAGGTTGAAAAATCTTGACCTCCTGGCGACGCCCCTGATATACTCTTCCAGCCTGCCAGGGTCTATTCCCTTGATAATCCTCTCGACATCTGATGCCGTTATCTGGCGGGAACACCGCAGGTATATGTGATATGGGGAATAATCCATCTCAACACTCTGTCCAGTCACCGAGGCCAGAAAGCTGGTCATTATCTCCGCTAGTGCAAAATTTGCCCTTGTCCC
>JAHEAD010000046.1 GCA_019721075.1 Candidatus Sysuiplasma jiujiangense | reverse complement strand
CCCGCCTCGTGTAATTTTTTTGCTGAACCCCTGCAATTTGGAGTATCACACACCCATAATCCTAACTCAGAATCATAATGAAGAGGTTGATCACAGAAATAGCAGCCTAAGGATGGGTGTCGACCTGTAGACATCAGAACCCCGCCTTAGTAAGAAGCTCCGCAAGGGCATCATCCATCGTGTAACCTGGCGAAGTGGACCTACCCAGATTATCGATTACGTACGTTCTCTGTTCCGTACTGCTCCCAGGGTGCTGTTTTCTAAGGAACGCCCTGATACGTTCCACATTTTGGTCCGAGATTGTAAATCTCATAGGTCCACATATCCAAGTTGCATATAAACTTATCCAAGTGGACCTATCCAGATTATGATCCTATCTCGTCTTCAGACCGCCAGGTAAGGTTCAGGTGCCAATGCACCGGAGAATCGGGATCAGAAATGGTGAGAACACCATGATCATCTGGAGGCGGTTTGTCATGGAAAGTGATCCAATACCAGTCCTTTTGCTTGATAATTTTACCGCAGGTACGGCATTTGATACCATCGCCGATGAATTTAGGGCAAGAAAATGCAGAGTAGGACATGATGCCGAACCAGGTCTCGATTTCGACTTTAGGACAGGTCAGGTCAGCGTAGGGGCAAGATACCTGGGATCCCCAGTTTAAAGCATAGTCAACAGTCTTGAACATCTGGGTATAACTCTTACGGATCGAGACATACTTAACAACCCAGTCCTTCAGGCGCTTTACGGCACTGATGTTAAGGTGCTCAGCCCTGAAGCCATTGTAATGGTATGAATCTCCCAGGATGTGCCAGTGGGGTTGATCAGGTTCGAGTTCAGTCCTATCATTCAAAGAGGACGGGTGCCTAAAGTAATGGAATATGGCAACACCGCCCAGGATGCCTGCTTTCTTGGCTACGGAATACATTTCACCCCGAAGACTTTTATAATCCGATAATTTAGAAATCGATTTAGGCTTAGGAGAGATCACAAAGTGAATTATATCACCATGAGTAAGCTTGATGTATTGGGCTAATCGATCGGTTATGGCCAGTGCTTCATGTTTGCGCCAATTGGGGGAGCAGATTGGACAGGCGAAACGGTTACAGGAATGAGCGAATGACTGGTAATCGAGGCCTCCATCATCGTTTAGATGCCCCTTAAAACCAATTGTTCCGCAGTCTTCGTAAGGTTCACCTTGACCAGGGAGAGAGAAGACGATCGAATCGTCAAATTCTTGTAGTTCTTTCACATGTTCCATTAATGCCAGCTCCTTTGGCAGATATTTTTTGAAAGGAAATTGGGGACACACGTCCCCGGGAATCATTTATGTCTTTGTTTGAGCGCTTGCTTCAGTTCCTGACACTGAGATGCCAGACTTGGACATAGACATAGACACCAGGTGCACCGAGTTACCCGCAATAGCGGACACCAGAGTGACCATAACGAAAGCGTTGAAATTATTATAGACAACAGAGAGAGAACCAATAACAAGCCCGAACACACCCCATAGCATCGCACTTACCATATGCACAGTTTCTTTTTTCATATGATTCCTCCTGGTAAGATCGGTCCCAGGACAACCGGATTCTGCACGGTCTGAATAGCGGACTGAATGTCAGCACCGGCATTTTCCAACCACTTCATAACCTGACCCTGGATAATGATCATGTTATGCAAAAATACAGCAAGCTCCTTAGCTTTGGGATATAACAAGACGGTCAGAGGAATGAGCCCCTGGAAGTTATCCTCTTTGGATATCCCAAACTGATCCAGTATCTCATTCAACACCGGCTTTAGTTCTTTTAGCCCCTTGACGATCTCCTTAGCAGCGAGAATCTGAGGATCCAAATCAGCAACACTCATGGAGCGACCCCCTGGACAAAGAGATAAAACCAGTGAGCAACGGAGTCACCGTTTGCATACGCATAGGATAAGCCGTCAGTGGTGAGTCCGTCATTATTAATCAAGGGCATGGTAAACTCTCCTTTAGTAGGGCTATTAACTGCACCAACAACCTCATCGATCAGATACCCGGTTTGAGCGTCGAAGAGCTGCAAATATGAAGCGTGAGGAGATGTTCCAAGGGTATCCTGGGATATGGCCATTGTGTAGAATATCTTAGTGCCATATACCAAGCCATTTATGAAGTTTGTAAGAGCAACGGATGCCCCAGCGGCTACAGAGAGAGAGAGAACAGGGACTTTATAAGTGGATGCAAAACCACGCCTCGGGACAATGGCCTGAATTGATTTTATCACGGAATCAGGGACGTGCGCACCATCCATCAATGCCAAACCAAAGAGCGAAGCATCATAGACACCGAAAAGATTCGGGTTAATAGCATCATCAGTGTCTTCCTCAATACCAACATTACCGCTTACGAGCATAACCTCGGAATAAGCAGTTCCAGACACACGCTTTATCAGATAGGGAGAAAGGGTATACTCAAGGAAGGTCTTGGCCTTATCCCTGAAATACAAGCGCACCGTAGATGCTTGACCGGACGCTGCTCCGAAATTAAGCCTATATGTCCTGCCAGAAATAAGAGGAACCGGAGCCCCTAAGGGCAACGGCTGATTTACCGGATAGAGGACAACCATATTACGGAGCCCACTTGACCACTAAGGTAGTTGCCTCTGCAGCAGCGGTAGTTGCCTCTGTCAACTGAACACCCCGGATAAAGAGCCGGTCACCGGCCTGGAACGATACCCCCTTCGGGATCATCCTCTGAGTGTTTGCAGGATTAAGCTGATTCGAGTAGAGCACAGCAACCACATTCTGAACATTACCTTTACTGATCAGGTAAGCGTGATTCTGCGCAGGCGCAGAAGCCGATCCCTGAAGAAACGCAACTGCATCTTCCAGGGTAACCTTCTGAGTCACATCGATGAAAGTAAGGCCGGATTCCTGGACGGTGTCCGGGCCAGTGAAAGCACCACCGTAAACAGTTCCAGCGGTAGCCGATCCAGCATCATTGATACTGGACATAGGGAGCATGCCAGGCATTATTTCCACCCCCCGGACTCACTCTTACCAGACGGGCCATCAAACACAGTTCCTATTCCATAAGGGATCAGGATGTTCTTGTCAGATTCGCTCAGCTTCTTATGCTTGACAACGTCATACGCACCCTTCAGGATCGCAGCAAGTCCGGCAATCTTGTTCGCTGCCGCACCGCCGACCTCTCCCAGGCTCGTATACTTATCTGAGTTCTGAAGTTCATTTGTGATCTCAGCAGTATAGGCGTTTTTCTGCATCAGATTATATACAACCGTTCCCACACCAGACGAGGATATGACCTTGTCTCCCTCATAACCAACCAGGGCCGCCAGGGCAACCTCCCCCCATCTCATTCCCGACTTACGGGATGCAGTCCGAGCACCGCGATAGATAGTCCTTGCCCTGCTTACTCTCCTTTTTGCAGGAGCAGAAGCAGCGGACTTAGAAGTTTTTCTTTTTGCCATGTATATCAAGGATTATAAGGAAACGAAGTATATATATTTCATGGAAACAGATTTACTCATTGCATTGGCAGGACTTGTAGCGGCGATTGCTATAGATTTCTTCAATTTGACGCTGATCGTGAAACTCTGGAAATGGTCAAGGGGAGCAGTGGACGATATCATTTCAGAAGCTACAAATGAGATTCTTAAGAGGATTAACCTACAGGTAGGGAAGTCAGGATCGACAATGGATAAACTCGTTGATAAGTTCAGTGATTCGCTACAAAATGCCAATCAGGAAGTTCCAGATGCCCTGAAACCCTTAAATTTGCCCCTTCTGTTTGCGAAAATCCAGAGTGGAAACATGGACATCAAGGACTTCATACCCATAGCTGCAAAATTATTACAAAGCGGAAATCAGACGGGAAACAACGGAAATAGATCGGGAGAATGGAAATAATTTACGGATCCAGGGATTCTTAGGACTCCCTGGGAGTAAAATCATCCAGTTTATAATTTTCAGGGCACATCTTATTTTTATGATATTCATATTGCCTGACGTTGCATTTATCATAGAACCTTCCACAGCGAGGGCATTGCACAGTTCTATGGCAATCAGATTTCATCTAATCCTCCGGACGGTGCTTTGATTCCCAAGTTGATATATACAAATGGAAATTCGCAGCGCTCAGGTAGGGAATTCTGAAGGGATGATTGATGGCCTTCAGGAACCGGATCATTTCATCGAGAGACATTTTTTAGTCACCCTTTTTAGCGGCTCTCTGTAGAATCAGAACCCCGCCTCGTGTAATTTTTTTGCTGAACCCCTGCAATTTGGAGTATCACACACCCATAATCCTAACTCAGAATCATAATGAAGAGGTTGAT
>JAHEAD010000045.1 GCA_019721075.1 Candidatus Sysuiplasma jiujiangense | reverse complement strand
ATCCTTGAACTGCCAGCATATTTGGATCTCAGAAGAGAGAGCTCGGCCATTGTGTCTGCCTTGCCATACTTCGTTACGGCCTTTCCAAGGGCTCTCTTTCTCAAATCATCCGCAAGGTCAAGGGTATATCCTGCCAGCGACAGGCCGTGGATATGGACCTTCTTCAGATCGGCCTGCGTGATCTTCCTGGTGATTCCCTTGAACTTCCCACTGCTCTTTGGATACACTCTCCCATCCTTCCTTGTTCGAAATTCAGTCATTTCTCTTTCCTCCTGAAACAAATTTGATATCCTCCACTATTCTCGATCTCAGTGCAGGCCTGTTGTAATCCAACCTGTACAGTTCCCCTAATTTTCTCAGTGTCTCCTTGTGGCCATATTTCTGTTCAGCCCTGGTTAATGCACTCCTTCTCTGACCCATTGGAAGGTTTATGTGATATCCCAGAGAGGTCAGGGAACCCGGATGCCTTATTCCCACGCCTGTGAGATCCTCAACCTGCCTGGGCGTCAGAGGCCTTGTTATTGCAGACTTTCCACTGTGGATTGGTATGACCCGCTTCTTTCCGTTCTTCTTCACTGTTCTAAACTGCGTCATTTTCAATACCTCACTTTCCCTTCAACACTATCTTCTCGCTCTTTCCTCTCGGGCTCAGCCCCTGCACTATGAGATCAGGATTGTCCTGCCTTCTCAGGGAAGCATAAGCGATGACAAGCCCTCCAATGGTCAGTATGGTGATCAGGAAGTTGCTGAATCCTCCAAAGAATGCTATGACATCAGCCAGAGAGAATGTGGATGATGAATACTGGGATGTGACCTGAAACTCCACTGTGATATGATTGGACTGGGAATTGTTGTTGAATGCTACGATGCTGATTCCATATGTGCCTGCAGGATAGTCCCTCTGGTCCATTGTCAAATTGAAGTAAGCAAGTTCACCGGCTGCCGTATATGTGGAGTTGATCTCGGAAATGTTCAGGGGAGTTGTTCCAAGGAAAGCCTCGACGGCAATGATTCCGCTGGTTGACAGTACCTTGATGGTGTAATAGTCCATTGGACCATTCACTGATCTGGTGTATGAGATTGCAATGCTGCTGTTTGACCCCTGAGGAAGTACCTCAATGACCCTGTGGACTGTTGCAGATGCCCCAAGCCCATCTGTTACAGTGACTGAAACAGAATAATTGCCAGGATTCTGGAAATAATACAGAACTGATTGACCGGATTCCGATGTGCCGTTGATGTCCCAGGAATATGTGAATGAGCTGCTGTCAGGTGCAGTTGCTGTTGCATTGAGGGAGAGCATTGTGCCCTCCGGAATGATGGATGGAGGACTGAAAGCCAGCACCGGCACTGCGGGTATCATTCGGACTGTCAGATACTGGATCCAGGTTTTCCCATTGCCGTACGAAAATGTGGCAATAACAGTGTTCAGTTCATTGTAAACAGGGAATTTGTATGATATGTTCATTCCCGTTATTGTCTGGCCATTGGGGAATGACCATGACATATTGTATGGGCCCTTGGCATCCCAGTTAGGGATTGCCCTGAAACTGAATGCCTGGGTGATGTTCAGGCCTGACGAATACTCAAATGACACCGGTGGAGGCAGACTCTGAATGCTCAGATTGGCCTGACCAGATGCACCGTTAGCCGAAGTGACTGAGAAATGGACGGTGTAATTTCCCACGGGGAACTGGTATGTAGGATCCTGCAAAAGGGAATAGTGTCCCGGTGAAAATGTCCAGTTGTATGAGTAGCCTGATCCTCCAAGCACTGATGAGGAAAACTGCACAGAGAGAGGCCCAAGCCCCGAGGTCTGGTTTGCTGCGATGGCGACATAGAGGCCAACATCTATGGTGAAATTCTTTGTCTCGGTGTATCCACCCTGATCGGATACCTGTACCTCAAATGTGTCCGGACCGGAGGATGAAAAGACATGGGATATGGATGTGCCGGTTTCATGCTGCCCTGACGGGAATATCCAACTTATCTGGTATGGGGAAATTCCGCCGGTTATGTTTGCATTCAGGGAGAATGGCCTGGATACCACGGGCTTCCCTGACCATGATACCGATACGGTGGGATCGGGATGCACAGCCACCGTTATTGATGAGGATGCATCCTTGCCGAATGAATCTGAAATGATCAGTTGCACAGAGTAATTGCCCGGTGTCTTGAATGCATATGACACTGTGCTGTTATCAAACTCATGGCCTGCTATGATCCATTCATACCCGTATGGGCCGATGCCGCCAAAGCCTGATGCACGGAACTGATCGCTTACATTGGCATCCAGATCTGTTGAGGAAGCTATGATCGAAGCACTGGGATATGAGGCCACAGTTATGTCGGTAGAATAGGAATCGGAAATCCCCTGGGAATCGGTTATTACAAGCCTGACGGGGTAAATTCCGGCACTGCTGAACGACCATGTTATGGAGCTGCCGTTCCCCTCAAAAGTCCCATTTACGTACCACTGATATGTGAAGCCTGGAGTGCCGCCGGAGATGTTGGAATTGAATGTATCAGTTACATTTGGATCGATGTTGCTGTACTCCGGCACTATCCTTACCTGTGGCAGCGGATTTATCCTTATTCCAATGGATGATGATGCGCTGTTTCCTGATCCGTCTGAGATGGACAGAGTTACATTATAGGACCCGGGCTGGGAGAAGATGTATGTGAGATTGGCCTGGTAACCCACTATCCCAATTCCGGATACTGACCATGTGTAGTT
Source organism: Candidatus Sysuiplasma jiujiangense (assembly GCA_019721075.1). Classification (NCBI taxonomy): domain Archaea; kingdom Methanobacteriati; phylum Thermoplasmatota; class Thermoplasmata; order Candidatus Sysuiplasmatales; family Candidatus Sysuiplasmataceae; genus Candidatus Sysuiplasma; species Candidatus Sysuiplasma jiujiangense. Next base: position 2,027 of record JAHEAD010000045.1, on the reverse strand, counting down.
GAAGAATGGGGTTCCGCCTGTCACTGATGATGTAAAATGCACAGGGATGCCAACATCAGTTGCAGATATGGATTGAGAGATCTTCACAGAAGGCTTTGGTTCCACCTGAACGTTAAGGTATGCGTATGCCCTTGATCCCTGGCTGTCTACTATGAGAAGTGAGATGTTGTATTCTCCTGGGGACGGGAATGAATATTCAAGGTACAGGCCTGAGGATGTGTTGACCCCATTGATGAACCAGTAGTAGTTGTATGGTGCTGTCCCATATGATCCGTAGCCTTCCCAGTATGTTGTTGTGGAAACATCCGTCCTGTTGGATCCTTCAATGAGTGCCGACGGTTTCTGGATTACCTTAACGGATATTGATGATGAAGAGACTTCACCAAGGGAATCGGATACGGTCAGGTTGATGTCATATGTACCTATGGCAGAGAAGTTCATGTGGAACTCCTGAGAATAATTCAGAATGCTGCCTCCCAGTGACCAGGTGTAATTGAAGGGAGATGTGCCGCCTGAAACATCGGCATAGAATGTGTCATTTATGCCCTGATCCACTGTTGAGTACTGTGCTTCCGCAGCAACAGTCGGGTCCGGATTTACGACCTCACTGACTGATGCTGTTGCTGTGTTCCCATTGGCATCCGTTACTGTCAGGGATACGGGAAAAGTGCCTGATGCAGTGAAAGTATAGTTGACATATGCTGTTGTGAACGATTGTCCATTGATGGTCCAGGAATAGCTGAACGGGCCTGTACCTCCCGATATGGATGCTGAGAAGTTAGCCCATATTCCCACATCAGTTGGATTGTGAACAACATGAATGACAACTGACGGATCGGCATTGACGGTCTCCTTCAGTGAATAGGATGCCGTGTGGCCATCTGAATCGGTCACAGTGACATTGACATAATATGTGCCGGCCGCTGAGAATGAATATGAGAATGACGATGCAGTGGATTCCTGAACTCCATTGATGTACCACACATATGTATCAGTGCCGGTACCGCCTGATTCTGAGGATGAAAAGGTTACAGAGTTTCCAACATCGGCGGGATTCTGGCTGCTGCTTATGGACACTGAGGGATTGGGATTGATCTTTACTGTGACAGATGCACTGCTCTGCACCCCGACTGAATCCGTTATTGTAACGGTCAGGGTGTATGATCCGGAGGAAGCGAAGGAATATGAGAAGTCCTGGGAGGCTGATATCTGCTGCCCGTTCAGGGTCCAGGAATATGAATATCCGCCGGTTCCGCCACTTGGCGTGGAGGAGAACTCTATGGGATAATTGACGTCTGCTGAACTTACATTGGAGGATGCCGATACGGTTGGATCTGAGTTGACAGTTTCAGTAAGAGACTGCGAAACTGAATACCCGGCCGCATCAGTTACGGTTAGATCCACTGAATACGATCCGGATGAACTGAATGACACATTGATGTCCTGGGTTGTATAGGTGCTCCCGTCAACTGACCAGGAATAGCTGTATCCTGGAGTACCACCTGAGACTGCTGACGTAAATTCAACCGTTCTTCCGGAATCGGTTGGATTCTGGGATGATGCCACTGTTACGGAGGGATCGGTATTGACATTCTGCGTCAGTGATGTGGATGCGGTATAGCCATTTGAATCTGTGACGGAGTATTCCAGTAGATAAGACCCGGGGCTGCTGAATGTATAGGAAAATGATGAGGATGACCCGGATGCCAGCTGGGAATCTGATGTGGATGTGCCGTCATACAGGATATAGCTGTATGATGTATATGAGCCGGAACCGCCGGAGACAGCTGTGCTGAAATCAATGGATTGCCCCACATCGGATGGGTTATGTGACGCAGAAATGGATATGGATGGGTCAGTATCAACGGTCTGGGTGATTGTATTGGACTGCACGGACACACCGTTTGAATCAGTAGCAATGACATACACCGTGTTGGAACCGGATGAGCTAAAAGAAGTCGTATATGACGACCCTGTGGCACCACTGGCTGCTGCACCGTTCAGGTACCACTGGTATGAATAGGACC
>JAHEAD010000044.1 GCA_019721075.1 Candidatus Sysuiplasma jiujiangense | reverse complement strand
ATTCCCTACGTACAGGTCAGCCACCGCCTGCCCTCCCGCCGTTACATTCACCAGGAACGGGGTGATCATTGGGGCTGCCGTGCCGGTTGGCAGCGTTACGTAGAGATCAAGGCTGGGGTAATATCCCATGATCTGGGCTGCATCCCCCATAATTGTGGCATTCGTCACATTCGCTGCATCCGGCAGGAACGTTCCGGAAACAGATCCCGGATCGCTTCCCCCAGCGCCGGAGGGCATCATAACGGCAATGGCCATGGCGAACGCCAGTATTGCTGATATTGCCACTACTTTCCACAGTTCAATTTTCTTATCCTCTTTTTCATTCATTCTGTTTTGCCTCCTTTGGCTTCCTCATGAGGAATTTTGGCTTGGGCAGGATCGCCCTCCTTCTGGACGTGATGAGCCCATAAATCTTGTTCCTGCGCTTTGCCGGAATCTTTGTGTAGATGTCATTCAGTTCAGGCGGGACGGGTTTCTTCTCGGCATTCAGCAGGAGCACCTGGAACATGGTCATTGCCTCCATGAAGAGGCCTGCCTCATTGTCCTCCGTGTCCTCTTCCTCGTCTCCTCTCCTCAGGTATTTTATCACTTCGTAGAGCACGGTTACCACCGTAACGATCAGGTAAAATATCTCCGCGTCCAGGCCTGTAAGAGCCTTCTCGAGCTGTGATGTCAGGGAGACCTGCTTCGTCGGGTTGTACGAGACCACACTGAATGAGCTGCTTGATCCCGTGAATGATACCTTCTGGCCCGAGATGCCTGTCGGGGTGGTGATGGCAAGAACCGCATACCCGGTGCCTGTTGCGGTGATGTTCAGGCTGAAGGCTGCCTCTCCCGGCTGGATATAGTACATGGCGATGAGGCCGTCGAACTTACCGTTAAAGAGGAGTTCCAGCGTGGTGTTATGCATGATCGACAGGGTCTGTCCTTGGTCCGGAGTGGCAGGGTTGCTGCTGTTGCTTGAGTCCAAGGAGAAGAACACCGTACCGACCGTTGCATTGCCGGCCTGGATTGTTGAAGGCAGAGTGATAGTGTCCTGCAGCCCAACTGATGCGGGAACAATGGGGATGACGGATACCTGGTCGGAGTAGGACCCTGAATTATTATCAAATGTCTCCTTCGTGGCGAACGTCATGGATCCGTTGACTGTTGGCAAAAATGTAACCCTGAGGTATCCCTGGACGATGCTGTGGTCCACAATCTCAGGCAGGAAGAAACCCGATGAATTGGTGACAATGAACTGGAAGGTTGAATTCTCTATCTGCGATGGCGTCAGGAGTGTTCCGTTCTTGAACTCAGGCTCCAGCAGCCATGTTGCATTCTGCCCCGGTATCAAATTCCCCGGCTGGCTGATGGGGTTCAGGATTATGCCATGGTTCGTGCTGTTTATGGCCTGTTCCGTTATCCTGAGGATGTTGGGCCCGTTGAAGTCATAGCCAATGGTCTCATTCACGAGTGTGAAATTAAGGCTGTCTGTCAGGTTGTCATGCGTGTAAAGGTGGTAGCTGCCGGTGGCAAAATAGAGGGTGCTCTCCTGCCCCACTCTCGTAGAGAAATTCACGTAAACGTCCTTCCCTATGGGATTTATGGAGGAGAACTGCGTTGCCAGCGGGGACGAAGCGGGGACGGCCTCCTCATTGATGAACTGCACCCCGTAGGACGGCGTCCTGACGTATATGTCCACGGTCTTTGCGGGCTGGTTCAGCGTCAGGTTGCCGGTGTACAGGACATCGCCCAGGACATCCGTAACCTGAACGGGGTATGTCTGCCCCAGCTCCCCGGTGAAGGTGGAGCTCAGGGACTGCAGGACGCCCCCTATGTAAAGGTAGGCAGTAGGCGACCCGGTGGACGGCCCTGCATTGCCGAGCAGGCCGATGCCGCTGCCGTTGTATGCATAGACATTCACAAGGGCAGAGGCAAGGGGCATTCCCACGTTGACGTAGATCTTCTGCGAGGTTCCCTTTGCGGTAAAGATTCCGGGGTAATTCTCCAGCTGGTATGTCTGAGGATTGATTGCCGACACGGCATACTGGTATGAGGATCCGTTGGCCACAACCATGGGATCCGGATATGTATTGTTGTAGCCGTTGGATGACAGGGATTCCTCCGGGAAGGCAGCACTTGTCTGCTGGTCTATGAGATAGGCAAGAGTGGCATTGAGGGGAATACTTACCAGGCTGTACTGTCCTGTCACATTGAATGATACGTACCCCATCAGCTGCTGCCATGGATTGTAGACATATGCGGTGGCAGTTGATCCCTGGGGAAGCTGGACACTCATGCCAAGAGGCTCAACTTCTATGGGGGACGCTGACCCAGGGGACAGGTACGATACGGTTACATTCAGGTAGGAGGAATACTGGGAAAGGGATTCTCCGCTCTGTTTCTGGTATACGGACAGCTGAACTGTTCCGGGAGGTTTCCCGACTTTGACATATGCTTCCTGGACTGCACCGGAAGCCGTGAAGGATCCCGAGTAAGCCTTCAGAAGGGAGGTTGCGGGGTCAACCGTTGAGACCGTGTACTGGTATGAGGATCCGTTGGCCACAACCATGGGATCCGGATATGTATTGTTGTAGCCGTTCGCCGAGATTGTTTCGCCGCTGAAGGTTGCATTTGTTTCCTCATCAACAAAATAGACGAAGGTAACGTTGAGCGGAATTCCGACCTGCACATAGGTTGAGGAGACATTGAAAGCCTCTGATCCGACCAGCTGGTGCCAGGGATCATAGAGATATGCCGAAGCTATGGAACCGTACGGGAGGGAGAACCCCTCCGATGAAGGGTTGATTGTCTGCGCGGTGGATGATCCAAATGGCGTGTAACTGACCGAGATGCTGAAATATGACGAGAATGTTCCCAGCGACTGGCCCGTCCGACTCTGGTATGGCGACAGCTGAACCTGCTCCATGGTGTTGATCAGCGATGATGGCTCGATCAGCTGCACCTGGATGAAGCTGAAGCCTGACAGGTCCTCAAAGGTGATGTAGTTCTGCCCTGCTGATATTGGCAGGAACGTAGAGGGGAATGCATTGCTCAGCGTCCATGTGCTGTTCCATATCACCGTCGTGTAGTTGGTTCCCGGTGCAAGGGGAATCTGGAAGGAAAAATACTGGAACGTGGAATTGTATGCCTGCCCTGGATTTCCAGTCAGTGTCGATGTCGTCGTGGCATTCGCCTGATAAATGCTTCCTGTGCCGATGGTGAAGGTGGGCATTGAAACAATCGACTGGGATATAAACATATAATAGACCTTCATAGGCTGTTCGAGATTATAAGCTATTTTACCTGCAGGAAACTCCGCTACACTCGGATAGAGTGAATTTAGGTTGCTCTCTCCACTGATAGACTTCATATTACTGTTGTTCAAATAGTAAGTATCATAGGAGTTTGAATTCACTGAGACAGTCCATATTGCAGGGGTGCTGAAGGTAGGAAAGACTGATGTTGTTGTATCTACAACAACAGAATCGTTTGTCATATACCCATACGGATTTTGCAACGTAGAGCCTGAACCACCATCCCATGTTAGCATACCTATGCCGTTGTATCCTGCGTGGTTATCAATTGGTATTTGTATGAAACCGAATGCTGTACTATTATCCTGTGAGCCCTCAATGACCCCGTATTCTGTCATGGAATAACCCGATGCAGAACCAAGATTTTCATTGTAATACATATAACCATTCGCATTCGTGCCTGTAAAAGTAAGACCATTATCCTGCGTATATATAGTGCCTGAATTTACAAATCCCGACGGTAATATTGTTCCGGAGAAATCCCAAGCATTTGGTGAAGTTGAATTTCCGAATACTTTAGGTGCATTGAAATATTCTCCGTAAACTGAACTTAACTGTGGTGCTTCCCCTAAATATCCATTCGCACTAAAAAGATTCTCAAAACTCGGCAGAACCTGCATATCAACGGTTGACGAACCATTGTAGTTCTTTACCCACACTGTGAAGTTGTCTTCTGTACCCTGATTAACCGATTGGATCCAAGCATATAGCAATGAGCCATTTTGTGCAGAGAATTGCACGTTTGAACCTGCCGTGTTGATGCCATAACTCGAAGGATTTGAAATTGTGAGCAACTGTTGGTAAAATCCTGTTCCAGAAGGGACGCCAGACAGGGATATGGGGTAGGAGTGAGTTGCATTAGCAGACTGCAATACTGTAACCTTATTGCTGTATTCCGCTGGGGTTAAATTGGAGCCATACTGGAAAGTGATCGACTGAGAGTAGCCGTATTGATCGGATGCCGTCCACGTAACCAGCAGGGGCGAGGCTACGGGTTGGGTGAAGGTGTACTTGGCAATGCCAGAGGCAACGTTGGGCTGGAACCTGTCCTCCAGTACGCTATTGACTGTGAGATCGATCTGTGACATGAGAGCGGAGGTCTGAGTGCTGTATTTCAACGACAGCAATACGGATGTTCCAACGGATGAATAATCCACAGGGGAAGGCGTGAGGGAGAATGGCACAACGTTCACGCCATATGAACTGGAACCGGAATCCAGCGAACCGAGAGAATTGGTCGAGGGATTCGGATCATTCTGGGCATAGAAACTGATGGTCTTTGATCCTGTGGTATGGAAATATGAGGACTGATCCAATGCGTTCGTTGTAGATGCGGCTGATTCAAGTGCCCTGCCATTCCATGAGGACTGCAATGTCTGAGATTCGCCGGTGAAATTTGTCTCAGAATAATTTGCGTACAATGTTATGGGAGTGAGTGGGTTTACGGTTGTCAGGGAAATGGCTGAATTCTGATAGACGGGATGGCGGTTGCCGTAAAGGTTAAGGTTTACTGTCCAGCTCGGTGAGGCAGCGGATGTATAAGATGCAGAATTACCAGTAAAACTGGGTGAAG
>JAHEAD010000043.1 GCA_019721075.1 Candidatus Sysuiplasma jiujiangense | reverse complement strand
TCTCAATTCTCAGTTTTCTGTTTGGTTGTCATAACGCCCGAGTCTACAACTTCTTTATCCATTTCTGGAAGTTCATACCACTTCACCTTTTCTCCGACTCTAGCGCGCATCTTCCATTTCAGGCTTTTTGGCCTGCTCTCGATAAGCCCTGTCAGCTTATCGATCCTATCTATGACCAACTTCTTCGAGCCTGTATCTACGTTCATAGCCGAAACATGCGCTTTGAGGTTGGACAGATTGGTTGTAACAGTTTTGTACAATCCCCATTGTTCGGCACAAATTTCAGAGATATAGCCGCCGTTCACATGATTTCCGTCATCAGTATCAGAGATATCATGGTCCAAGAAAATGCAGGCCATGTCATTCATGTCCTTCGCATTATATTCAATAATCTGCAGCTTTGTAAGTAGAAGGTCGGCTATGGGAATCGTGTAGGAATCTCTGTCAACAGAAAGTCTTTTGCTGAAATCAAGTTTATGACACATTTCAAAAACGTCAAGAAAAATATCAACTCTCCGGGAATTGTTCAGATCATTGTATATCAGCCTTCTATCACCCTGAAGTGCGTTGAAGACTTCTCTAGGTTTGTAACCCAAAGAAATAAAAAAATCTTTAAGTTTCGCACCTTGACTTCTGGAGCAGACAAAATCCAGGTCCACATAGTGTCTGCTCAATTGACCGGATCTTGCGGAAGGACATCTGAAATACACAGCCAGTCCACCTATCAATTTTAGATCAATGTTCTGGCGTGACGCATGCTCAATTACTCTCTCTGCTTCTTTAACAGGATCCTGCAATTGCGTCATTCGCATCATTCATGCGGATTATGGGATTTAACCTTTTTCAGTCTCATAATGGAAATGCGTTATGTGTGGAATTTTGCCCTAACACATAGGCATTAGTTGAACAACTTAGTCAACAATGGACAAGATTCTGGAAAAAAGAAGAATTTAATAATAGGATGCATTAAACGCGATTATGACAGACTACGATGCCATAATTATAGGATCAGGACATAATGGTCTGACCTGTGGATGTTACTTGGCCAAGGCAGGACTCAAAGTCTGCATTGTTGAGCGAAGGAACATAATAGGCGGTGCCGCCGTTACTGAAGAACTCTGGCAGGGCATCAAAATTTCCCGTGCAAGTTATGTTCCAGGAGTGATGGACAAAATCATTACAGATCTGGAACTCGTAAAACACGGTTTGTCTCTGAAACCTGTGGATCCGCAGAATTTCGCCCCTTTTCCAAGCGGCAAACATCTTTTCACTTATCTTTCCGATGAGAAGACAGCAAAGAGCATGGAGAAGTTCTCCAAAAATGATGCACGAGAATTTCCAAGATTCTCGGAATATCTCAGAAATTTTGCCGAAACAGTGGAGCCGCTACTGCTTGCGCCACCTCCGTCACTTAACGATCTGACTTCCTTTTTCGAAGGCAGTGAATTTGAGGATGTTGTAAGGGAAATACTGATGACGAGTGCGGCAGATCTGCTAAATGAACATTTCGAATCTGATGAGGTGAAAGGTGCACTCGTGATGAATGGTGTTCTCAATACAAGCATGGGGCCGGATACCGTCGGCACTTCCTATATAATGGCGATGGCGCTAGGGAAGCGCGGATATCATTGTGCAATTGGAGGCACTGGAGCGGTAACCAAAGCACTTGCATCGTACTTCCGAGCGCATGGTGGCACAGTAATTACTGACGCGGAGGTAAAAAATATCATCATTGAGAAAGGCAAGGCAACCGGCATCGAACTGAAAACTGGCAAGAAACTTACCTCCAAGATTGTCGTTTCGAATGCAGATCCGAAAACTACTTTTCTCAAACTCGTCGGTGAAGATCATCTGGAGGACGATTTTGTAAGAAAGACAGAAAGTTTGAGAGCGTACGGCACTTCCTTCAAAATAAATCTTGTTCTCAATTCTCATCTGAACTTCAAAGCACTTCCATCTGCTGTCGTGGCCGATCAGCAAAAGGCGTTGACTGATATTAACCCTTCAATAGATTACGGACAGAAAGCATATGATGATAGCCGATGGGGTCGAATACCAGATGAACCGCCCTTAAGCATTTTTTCACAGACGGCTTGGGATAATACAATGGCGCCAGCAGGCATGCATACTCTGAGTATAATTTCAAAATACAATCCCTATGTTCTGCGTGAGGGTAAATGGGAAGATCTGAAACCGATTGCGCTTGAACGGGCACTGAACGTTCTGGAAAATTACTGTCCAGGCGTCAGGAAGTCTATAACGCATATTGATGCCCTTTCGCCGCTTGACCTTGAAAAAACATTTGGTTTCACAGAAGGAAACGTTACCCATCTGGACCAGACTTTGAATCAGATGCTTTCATTCAGACCATTGGTTGGGTGGGCACATTACAGAACACCAATAAACTCGCTATATATTTGCGGCGCGGGAACACATCCCGGCGGTGGCGTCAAAGGTGCCCCTGGACACAATGCAGCACAGATAATCTTAGAGGATCTCAAGATAAAAGCATAGGCGAGTAAAGATTTAGAATCATCGGCTTTATGCTTGCAGTGGCCAATCCGTGACATTTCGTCTGCGAAAATGAGGTCGATTTTCCAGTTTCAAATGGTATTAAAATAAGTCTAATGCTGCTCTGGCGCTCAGCAGGCCACGGATTCTGTATTCACATTATCCTTTACCATTCTTCCGCACTATTTCTGTTTGAGTCTTCCTGATATGTGGTCATTACAATGAAGGTCTGGTTCATTGCCTTCTTCTTCAAGAAATGCAACAACTCTCTCTCTGAAGGTTACTCTTAGTCTTTTTGATAGTGTCCTCAATTATAGGAATGTCGAAGGAGCACAGATAATGAATGGATCTTTGTGCCGAAATAATTGCACGAAGTTGATGCGACGTATTAGCGCATCCGCTGACATTAAAAGCTCAGTATCCAGAAAGTGTAATCGCAAATTATGCCACCTCCCAGAATACAATGATCGTTTGTAGAACAGATTGCAGTTGGCTGCATTATTGGGCATTGCTTAGGACTCAGTTGAATCTTTTAGGCAGATATTGCAACATCGCTTGAGATGTTTGACAGAATCCGATGGATTTGTATTGCCGATGTCATATAGAAATCGCCCTGAGTCTTTGCCAACTCTACACTTCAGCATCTCATGTTCGGTAGATGCGACATGAAATTATTCACTCCTTGCAGTCTTTTACAATTCTTTCCTGGTTGGTCCCGTGATGTCCGACTCCAGGTTGCGTGACAGCTCAACAATATCTTTTGCTTCTGACAGCGGTGACCACTCTGAGCGGCTGAATGACATGAGCCTTTCGCCAACAAGGTGCAGGAACAGGGATGTCGGGAACTCGCCCTTCTTCAGTGCGGACAGAACTGGCCCCTTCTCTCCGAAAACGAACACGGGGATAGCACCTGCCCTTTCAGCCCTTTCCACCTTCTTTCTCCTTTTGTCGAGCTGGTATTTCGTTGCAACCTCGACCTCGAAATAGAAGAGGCTGGAGACAATGCCGCCCGCCGTCTTTGCAAGCAGATCGGGCTGTTCCTGGCCGGGGCGCTGCCTTGTAATGCAAGTCAGCATGCCCATTGTGTCGAGCGCCTTCTTCACCTTGAGCACCATGCTCCTGTGCTCGTCACCACCTGCCATCATTCCTCCCTGCAGCCTGTAGAGCTCGTTCCATCCCTTCTGTGAAAGTTTCAGATGTGCCTTCTGTATGAGGCCGAGAGACCTTGCATTCTCCACGAGCGCCGCCATTTCCTGCATGCCGTAGGGGAAGAGCTGGAAGACGCCCGTCTCCTGGAGGCCGCTGAGCGACTGCTTGCCGAGCGTTTCCGCCATGCCGGCTATCTGGAGTATGTCGAAGAGCTGGTTCTCCATTGAAGCCATCGGTGAGGGAAGGGCGTCGTCGACGGAGGGATAGGTCTGTGCAGTCAGCCTGGTTGCATCATCGCACAGGCGCTTGTCCCAGAATACGATATCCATGTCAAGCAGAGTGACATTGCCTGAGAAGTTGGCGACAGCATGCATTCTTTCCAGCCATTCAATCTCCTCTTTATCCACGTTGCCGACAAGGCTTGCAGCTGTTGCCGAATCGACCTCGCCGAGCTGGAAGGATATCCTGTTCCTGAAGTTGGAACCCATTGCGCCGAGGAACTCCCTGCTGAATGAGGACGGGCTCTGGCTCGCCACCATGATACTGACGCCGAATTTCCTTCCCTGCGATGCAATCTGTTCAATCAGCCTGGGCGGGAAGCGATGCGCCTCGTCTATGATTACTGTCGTTCCGCATTTCTGTGCGCATGCTACAACCCAGTACATCGACAGTATCATTGAACCGAGGAGGGAGGAGGTGGTTTCTCCAATCCTGCTCATGTCTATGTCAACGAAGAGTGACTTGCCTGATGCGATTGCATCGCCAAGATTTATGTTGTTCTTGCGCTGGCAGAGAATCCTTCTTGATTCGGCATCCAGCACAATCCTGCCGACCTTGTCCCTGATTGGCATCCACCATTCTTCCCTTGCCTTCGGAAAGGAGTGGAGAAGGAAATCCTTTGTCGCTGCATCGGGACAGGTTTCGGCAACCTCCCTTGTTGCAAAGGGATTGGAAAGGAGTTCAAGAACGTCTGCGTAGTTTGTCTCACTGAGCGGCGCAACGGCATCGAGCACTCCCTTGAGAAGGAAGTCAAGGCGGGGACCCCAGAACTCCGGTCCGTATGCACTTCTGACGACATGGCCTATGGACTCTGTTACAAGGGAGGAGAGCTGGTCCCTGTAGGCTATCTGGCGGAAGATTTCGAAGGGGTTCAGCCCCACCGGCGATTTGACCGCGTCGACATAGATGACACTGCCGTCCGTCGCTTGACTGGGAATGAGGGAAAGCGTCTTCCTGACCAGATCGCTGTGCGGGTCGATGATGAGCACCGGCCTTCCCCTGCGTATGAGCGTTGCAGCAATGAGGGAGAGCAGGGTGCTCTTGCCCGAACCGGTGGCGCCGAAGACAGCGAAGTTGTCGTTCAGGGTGG
>JAHEAD010000042.1 GCA_019721075.1 Candidatus Sysuiplasma jiujiangense | reverse complement strand
ACTCCTCCGGAACGTTGGATATCTCTATTCTCCCCTCATCCTCATGGATCACGATGCCACTGGCCGCCTCCTCCGCCTTCTTCAGCTGTTCGGCTACAGTTCTTCCTTTGTCTGTAAGTGAGATAGAATAAGTGCGTCTACCATAATTGGAGGATATTTTTGTTACATACCCATCCTTTTCTAATGCGTCTAGAAGCTTGTCAAGTGTCTGATTGCTAGATACTATCTTAAATAGTTCTGATTTCATGAATGTATCTTTTTCAAGTAGTTTCAGAATCACTGATTTGGCATATCTGAAGTCTAAGACGTCCATCTGCTATTGACTAAATAACTATTTACATATAGGCATGTTCATATTAGTCATTTAACTAATGAGTAACCTTTAATACATCCACGAGTTCTCTATTTGGTAATTGACAAATGGTGAATGGAATGACAACTACAAATGGAAAGGTTGTGAAGGTGAGCGTCGAGAACTACGCTCTCCTAAAGCATGCCAAGCATGCGATGGAACTTGACTCTTTTGATGACGTAGTTTCAAAGCTGCTAGAGGAGCACCGCCAGAAGGAGGTTGAAGCATGATCTCCAATGCACTTGAGATAGAAAAGTGCGCAAATTGCGGCCATGACATAATGGCCAGCGGTGATCTGGTGAAGCACACCAACACCAAGGACGGCCATAGATTTTTTACCAAATTCTGCCAGGAATGCGAATGTTCTACACCGTCCATACAGAAGAAGGAACTGACGGTCAAGTTCCCCAAGAAACAGGGAAAGACCAGGGAAGAAATTGCAAAGCTGCTCGGTGAAGGAAAGACTAACAGGGAGATATCGAAGATCCTGGGCATGGCAAGCTCGAGCGTGTCCTACCACGTGGGAGCCATCATGGCCGTCAGGGCGGCTGCCGTCAAGGCATCTGCGGGACGTGAAACAGAGGATGCCGGGGTAATACGATCCATTGAAGAGCAGGCCAACGAGACAAAGGAGATCACGGTAGAGAAGGAGAAATCCCCGAGCCCTCCCGCTCCCAATCTAGGGATCCTGAAATCAAGGGTTGAGGTATCATGTTTCGAAGGGTATTACGACACCCAGAAGAAGCTCATCTCCGAAACAGTCAAGGAAGAGATATACCACGCCGGAAAGGGAAAGACAATCACCATGGAAGTCCGGAAGCTGCCGGACAGGACAAGGGTAGTTGTGGAAATAACGGGGGAGGGTGCGCAATGAGGACATTCTACAGGGGGCCTCCATAATGTACGAGAATAGGGATACGCACCGATCCTACAAGGAGTTCCGGGACCTGGATCCCGTCACTGCAAGAGTAATACGATCCATCGAGAAAGTCAAGGACCAGGATGACCCGGATCGTGTGGCCATAAAAGAGCATGCAATTGGGAGGACCGTTACACGAATGAGGGCAGACCTCGGGGCTGTGGAGCCGGAAGGCAAAGAAGGGGTTTTGTGAAATGATCGGTACAGACCTTGGATACAACATGGACCACAAGAATGAGCTGCTGATCGTAGACTTCATGGCATCCCTTCGATCCGACATACAGAAAGCCCGGGAGGAAGCCTGGCAGTGCAGGCAGGTTATCATGATGAATGGGCTGGGTGTGAACCCTTACCTTCATGACGCCTACTGTTTGGCTGCCACGAGGCTCCAATCGCTGTTGGAAGACTGGGAGAAGTGGTTCCCAGGAAAGCCGGCCATAATGGACATAGAAGCAGTTCCGGAGGTGTTTCCATGAAAGAGGTTCTTTTCGATTTCGAGGAATTCATGGACCGCCTTGAAGGATCCAGGTCAAAGGTCCATTCAGCATACAGCAGGAAGGATACGAACGTGTATGTATCCTACACGTTCAGGATTGCGTTCCTCGAGGCACCGACCCTGGTGGTGGTTTACGAGAAGACCCTGACAACTGCCGTGTACGAGGATGATAAAATAGCTGCCTTTCAGAAGGAGTGCAAGGAACTTGCCGAGAAGGCGGATGCCACACCAGGATATTATGAGGAGGCTGATCCGGTTGTGCAATGATCTCTGTACCGGTGTTGAATGCTCCTGCGACTGCAGGAACGAGCCGCACAGATATGGTGCCATGAGGATAATGCTCTTCTGCAAAAGCTGTGGCCATGTGATCAATGAGGAGGAGATGAAGGCATGAGCTTCTCGAACCCAATACAGGACCACAATGACAGGGTCGCACACTCCACGAGCTGGGACGATCCGCCGGAAGACTACAGATGCCCATCATACTGGGAGTTCAAGGGTGTGAAATTTCCCTGTGATCTTGAGGAAGGCCATTCGGGCCCTCATGTAAATTACCATAAGAAAAGGGGCCACGATGCCATAATTATCTGGTCAGTTTCAGGGGAGGGGTTCTGATGTGGTCTCCAATATGTTTGTGTGGACACCCTTATAGCTTGCATTATGGATCAGATACAGGGGAGAGGGATGAACCCTGTTTGGCGGACGATTGCGAATGTGAAAATTTTGAATCGTGGGGGTTCCGATGAAATTCTACGGATACTTCATACTCTATGATGGTAAGAAGGTAGGTGAGATGATTTCAGCCAGTGATGATCCAAGGAAGGCAGCCAATGAATGGCTTGAGAAGATTCCGTCCCTGGTCTCTGCGGGCATAACAAGGACCTTGAAAAGTGAACCGGGCTTGCTCGTGGCAGAAAAGAAGGAGTGGTCCCAATGAGCCGAAAATACACGATTCGCCAGATAGCAAAAGCCCTCTATTTTACCTTCGAGCCTGTGAAATGCAAGGAATGCCACCAGCGGAAGCCTGCCTTTGATTTCCCCATCATCGACTGGCATGGCGTCTCATACTGCAGGAAATGCACAAACAAGATCCTCGACGGACTTGATTTCCATGAGTCGTTCAGGCCATTCAAGGAAATGGCTGACCATTTCCGGTACGCGCTGGAGTGGATCAGGAAAGGGTATTCTGATGATTTTGTTTTTTGGGTAAAGAAGATGGGAAATGGTAAGGAGGGGTACTGATGAATACTCTGACGTTCAAGACAGATACCTCCTCGGCAATGAAGAAGCTGGAGAATGCGGTAAAACGGCTGGGTGCAATAGATTTCGACCATGGCACAAGCACAGGCAGGAATGATGCATCTGCATACGTGAAATTCTCTTACAAGGGGAATGTGTACAGGTTCGAGTACAGCAGGAGCAGGGCGCAGTACTTCGGCATAAGCATACCGCAGCAGAAGGATATCCTCATAGTCCTTGTAAATGGTATCGTGGACCTTGCAAGGCTGGCGGAGAGGGGAGTATTTGATTTTGGCCAGCTGATACAGGGCTTCAGGGCGCTGGAATTTATCGAAGTGCCCAAGTGGGCCGTGTTCATGGGGTTCAACACTAGACCGCTCAATTTCCAGCAGGTCAGGGAGAAATTCAACTCACTGGTCAAGGGTGCCATGAATCCTGAGACGAACCCGGATGATTACCGGCAGCTGCAGGATTACATGAAGATTGCAAGGCAGTATTTCGGAGTGAATGAAAGTTGAGGCCTGATTACAGGATCATGAACAGGCTCAGGTTCCAGCCCAAGCTGATAAAAACCCTGGAGCGGAAGATTGAGAGAGACAGGGACGAGCTGATCAGAATCCGGAATGACCTGTTGTACGAAACCACACAGATCAAGGCCCTGAGGCGACATGAGAGGACGTGCCTGCGAAGGATAGAACGGAATACTGAGGAGCTGAACAGGCTGCGGGTGGATGACATGAAACTGAGGCAGAAGATGGCGGAGGCTGTTTCATGAATATGGAGGAGGCCTGCCAGAAGGCGCTTGATCGGCTTGGCCTGGACGAGATACCGCCATATGCGTCAAATCTTCCCTGGATCAGGAAGAGGAGGATGGAATTTCTCTCAATGGTCGGGCAGATCATGAGGGAAGAATCCGCCAAGAGGGAACAAGTAGTAAAAACAACAATGAAACTGGAGGACTTTGCATGAATTTTGATGAGTGGCTGAAAAGGGAAATGGAGAAGCTGGACAAGATCAGGGAAGCATTGAAGGAGAAGCACGGAACCGTGGACAGGGACTACCAGGAGTGGCTTTTCGAGGATGCCAAGGAGCCATGGGGATTCACCAGGAAGGAAATCCAGGACAGTGGCACAGCTGAAAGGACGGGAAACGGAAACCAGGCATCCGGCGGCAAGCCTGCGCCTGACAGCAGCATCACTGAGATAATGGCGAAATGGGACCTGGTGGACGACAACGGAAAACTGAAGCCACGCAAGTTCCTTAAGGAGGGGTTTGCGGATCTTGCAAAGGAACTGGAACAACATGGCTACAAATACAACAAGAACGCCGGAGGGTTCCTGCCGGCCTGGAAGGGGGTGAAGAATTGAAGGACCTGAACAGCGAACTCAGGACTTTCAGGGTACGCCTGCTCCCGGAATACTCTGTGGAAACCATGGACAGGGCCGTGAGGAGGATAAGGACCCTGTCAAGGAAAGGCCTGGACGTGTTCAACATTGACGAGGTATGGGTCTATGAGTACTGCGCAGAACAGCTTGAACACGCGAAAAAGAAGGTCAGCCTGAGAAGCGAAATGGCCGATCTGGCGAAATGGGCAAAATTCACGAACCAGGAAGTCAGTCTTCCTCATTTCAGCAGGGAACCCAGTTCGGATCCATGGTTTCCCACCGATGACCAGTACCGGGAGATCCTGAGGACATGCAGCCTGAAATTCAACGAGAGTATCAGGGACTACCTCAAGCAGCCGGAACACGAAAGAAAGTGGTTCAGGACAGCTCTGATGATACGGGTGCTTGCGGAGGGGGGCATGAGGATATCGGAGCTCCTGAAGATGAACATCGAGGACAGGAGGGAAAAGGGATACAAGATATGGTCAAGCAAGAAGGAAAAGGACCGGTTCGTTGCATTGTCGCCCACAACAATGGACATGGCTGACCGGTACGTAAGGGAATTCAGGCAGCCCTCAGACCCGAAAGCGCTCTGGACTGCAGACTACGGAAGGATGAAAGCTGCACCCGTGAGGCAGCACATCAAGGAAGCGGGAAAGGCGGCAAACGTCCCGCAGCTCCATGCCCATGCCCTGAGGCATTACTGTGCAACCAGGCTTCTGAAGGCAGGGGTGGACATGAGAAAGGT
>JAHEAD010000041.1 GCA_019721075.1 Candidatus Sysuiplasma jiujiangense | reverse complement strand
ACGAATTTAATTTAATCTTAAAGTTGAGATAGATATATATATATCCAACTTCTTATTTTTCACATAATGTTTTAAATACCACATTCGGGTTTTTGAATAAATAACCTTGGAGGTTATCTATTTGGAACATAGGAATCGAACAATTTTAGGGGTAATTGCGATCCTCATCGCTGTAATCTTTTCCTACGGCTATTTTGCCGTAGTGCAGTCAGAGGGAGCAAACATAAATTCAAGTTCTGGACTTAGCGGAGATACATATTTTCAGAGCATGTATCATGTCGGCGAAGCCTGGAACGGGTCAGACTGGAATATATTGACAGTGAGTTGGAGCACTAGCCATGTAGCAACAATAACAATACCGTATGGAACAACTGAAATCATACTTGCATCGGGCAATTCATCTTTGAACGTGCAGCATTTGCTGGAACAGGCATTGTTTTTCTTTACAACGAATATCAAGGGAAGTGCCACATCCGGTACTGCTGGAGCGGTGAATCTCTCATCGGCATACTTCATGCTGGGAACCTTCCACAACTCAACAAGCAATAATGCATTCGGAGATAAGGCTGTAACTGACGTTACAAATAATGTAACTCTATATTCAAGCACTGTCAATAACCTGAACACATCCGAGCCATTTAATCTGTTCAACAGCATGGCAGGGCTGAACAACGAAGTCATGTATGTGATGCACCTTTCAGTTGGCAATAAAAACGCAACAGGAGCTAAAGTAACTGGCAGCGGTTCACTCACTGTAACATCCTACGCACAGTACCCATTCAAGCTCAACCTGCTTGACAATTATTCGTACATAGGCGTACTTGCTGGCGTGCTCATCATATTCCTTGCAGCTATATCATTCCCGAGACTGAGCGGTTCCGCTGAGTACACTCTCAAGAAGAGGGAAGTGTCCGGTGCAGTCCTGGGATTGGTAGCAGGCGGTCTGATATATGCCATAGTGCTGTTTGGAGGGGCTTCTCTGCCTTTCGTTTCATCCGGCTTACCGTATGTCGCGTTCCTCGGCTTTGCGGCTGGCGTATACATATACGGCATGCAGGAAAATAAAGGGGACCTTGGATACCAGTTCCTTGCTGGCGTTGTTGGCCTAATAATCGCTGTGATAGCAAGTTCCGTATTTCCGTTCCTTTCACCAGTGGCGGCAATATCCGGGTACAGCTTCGCAGGGCAGATCGTAGCCGGATTGGTTTTACTGTTCTCGGTAATCCTTATCGCAGGCGGATTTGCAGCACTAAAGCACAGCAAGTTCAACGAGAGCACGGGATTATTCTAACCCCACCCTTTTTTTTAGGTGATTGAAATGGTAGAACCGGAAAAGGGATCAACTGTCATACAGACAGTTAATAAAGACGGCAGAAGATACAGGGTAATAGTAAAGTACCTTGGCAGAGTCAAACGCAAGAAAAAGGAAAAGAGGCGATACAAATGACCTCTGCAAAACAGAGAAAGGCAGACCGGAAGAATGCTCTCAAAGGCTCAAAAAAATGGAAAAACATGAGCCCGGACCAGAGAGAGGGCAAACGTATGAGGCCCTCACACGGCTGGGGATTTAACGGCAAATCTCCTAATACAAAGCCAAGAACTTACCGGAAGAAAAGAAACAAGGGGGAGAGGAAATACGATTAGGGATTTTCTGAAAAGAAAGCTCATGGCAAATGATACGGCAGCGGCAACATCCCTGCTGTTCCCCGCCATGATTATAATTCTTGTTGCATCGGTCGTAATCGCTTTTATTCTGTTCAGAAGCCAGATCGGAACCATAGGATTAGGTTTCATATCCGCAGTTGTAGGGTTTTTTTCCTCAATTCCGACAGTCATGACCAATGCTGTTTATGCCATAGGCGGAGCCATAACCACAGGCTTTACAAATCTCATAAATGGTGCGTTTACGACTATTGGAACAGGCTTAACCTCGGCTGCGACATCAGGAGGAACCGGCCTATCAAATGCATTCCAGAACTTCTGGAAATGGCTTACATCCCTGTACATTGCCCCTCATATAATTTACATGCAGATCTCAGGGGCGTGAGCTTCTGAAATTCTTTATTTTTCTAGCGGGATTAGGCTTACTGGTATATTTCTTCTGGGCTTATATCAGCGGGTTCTTCCAGTACACCGAACCAGGCTTGTTTGAGGGAACGGTAATTTCAATAGCGACATTTTTCAATTACTCGAATACCGCGGCATTGGCGTCAATGATTACAATCGTTGCCTTTATAATTGCTGCTATGGTAATGGTCTATGGTCTCATGGCGGGTGATTGAGTGAAATCAGCATGGTTAATCGTATTCGGGATCCTGATTGTTGGCGGATTGGCAATTCCAGTTTCACATGCGGCTAGTGGGCCTGAATACGGGATGAGTGCTTATATAGCTGGAAATCCCGATAAGGTTCCTGCTGGCCCTGCATATTCAGGCTTCGGTTTCGCCTATCCCTATGCCAATTTTACTTCTGTACTGCCTCAGTTTGTATCTATGTATGTGCAGTCAAGAGGCAATTCCACAATACAGGTTTCAAACGGCAATGCAATATTGCTGTCTGCAAGCTTCGGGAATCACTCCGGTGGTTCTTATGTCTCCGATGTCTTTAATACAACTTTGCCAACAGGGTCTTATGATCTCATAGTTACCATATCCTCATCGGTGATCGGAAAATCAAGGACTGAGATATTTTCCATCCAAGTTGTAACATTAACGCAGTACATCAATTACGCCAATGCAAAGAAAGGCACGGTGATCGTTACCAATCCGCTGCCGCCATGGGAAGAAATCATGGTAGGCGGATTGATACTTGGAATAACCATTGTCCTTACGGTAAAGCCTATCAGAGGATTTTACAGGGCATGGAAACGCAAGCAGGGATTGCCCATGGAGGATGATCCCTATGAAAAGGAAACGGAGAGGATGAAATAATGAAACATCTTCATATGTCCAGAAAAACGGAAGGCGGTACAAATGACTGACTCAGCTTCACAAGTGCCCGTGGAACTCGTAGAGCGGAAAACCAAGACCAAGGAGGAAAAAGTAAACATAACTATTACGGGGACACTGGGCGAAGCCTGGCATGACTTCTACACAGGGCTTAAAAACGGTGGATGGAAAACGTTCCTGTTATTCGTAGGGTTTATTTTCTTCCTGATCTACACGGGGGAAAATGCCAAGAATGTCAATACTACGGAACAGGTAATTTTGGCACTAATTACAATTGGTTTATTTTTTGCTTGTGTTATTGTATTCCTGCTGGAACGGAAAGACAAGGCACGCATAGCGGTATTTGAGGTTGAGGGACACCGTATCACAAGAGGCGTAAAGATAGACCCGCATGACGAGGACGAGCAGATACAATATGACGACATGAGGGCAGAGCATACATCGATATCAATATGGGATTATCCCGAATCGCTCATAAAGACGGGAAACAAATATGACGAATCATACAAAGGGGTTCAGTTAGTGCAATGCCTGCGGGAAACGGACAGAAACACCAAGAGATCAGCATATATCGGTGCAGTGAGGCCCCACAAATGGTATGTGCAAGGCGATCCCATTCCCGGGCTTGCATCGCTCATTCTGGTTAAAGCGGTATCTGAAAAGTTCGCCAAAATCTCAAAAAAATGGGATAAGTTCATTAAGAAGCTGGAAAAGAAGAATACGGGACTGCCGGAACATAAAGAGATTTTGGAAATCAACAGGAAATTCCAGCTTGGTGTGGAACTGCTCACCGAGGCATCGGATGAAGTGGAACGCCTGAAACACTCTCCCATATACCTGAATCTTGAGAATTTCGGGAAATACACTAAAAGATTTGTCATAGGCGTGGCACTTGCAGAGGATTACCACAATATAAAACGGTTGGAGAGAATGAAAGACCCTTCTCTGTTCACCGCTTCCAATCTTTCAAGTGTCGCAGACCAAGCGGCTCGCACGATTATAACGGGGTTGGCACTCGAATCTGCGTTGCCATGGGTATACAACAACGCATTCACGGAATTTATCAGCGTGTTTGCAGGAAAACTCACCATAGGTGCGGACCAGTTGAGAGAGCTTGAAGCTTTTCTCAGAAAGCCTGCAGAAATGGCTTCACAGCCACCGGACAAAAAGGGGTTAATAAATGTCAGGGAACGATAAAAAGGATATAGACGAATACAAGAGCATCGCCATACTCGGGAACAGGCATTACGATGGCGGAGGCTTGCCTTCCGGTTCCCTGACTTTGCATCCCGTAATTGCCGGATCAGCCCAGAAGCTTGACCTGTGGTACAGGTACTGGCAACCAAGTGTTATCAAAGCCTTTATCCGCAATGTCGGAACCCGCAGGTGCACAGAAATGCCGCCAGATTCCATTTTTTACATAGACCCCATACATAAAGACAAAGCCAATGGAAACAAGTATTTCAAGACCCCTGAGGAAATGGAAACCGAACTTCTCGAAATCCTGAAAAATGAAAATCTTTACAAGTTGTTTATCGACAAAGTGATCATGCCTGCAATACGGGAAATGCAGGAAATAACATACAGGCAACCCGCGCAGCTTGCATCCGCCATGATGGACAAAAGAGTACTTGAGGGATTTCCAGAGGCTTATGCGAGGTTTTCGATTACAGGCCAGGAACGATCTGCACCCACATTAACCTTTTCCACGTGGACATACAGGGAATTTCTGGTACAGTCCGGCGGTTCTTTTTACTCAGATGCATACATAAAAGGATTGCAGGGAACAGGAAAATCAACACTCGCAAAACAAATTATGAAAATCGCTGTTGATTTCCGCAACTGGATATATACGACTCTGCCTGTAAACCGTGATGATTTTCTGCATATTTACCACATAACAAAACTCTCCGACCTCTTCACCCAAAGAGCAGCACCATCGATTTTTGAGTTCATGGTCTGGCGGGACGATGTCCGAAAAACGGAAGAAAATTTCTCCGCTTCCATTACCCTGGTAGCCGATGAAATGGGAAAGAGCACAGCCGAGTCAAATAGAACAGGAACCATAGCCTCAAGGTTTTCATCCGCATTGCAGCAATATGCAAGGAAATTTTCCATCGCACGGGTTGAACTCGGAGCAGACAAAGAGGATCCTGAGCTGGAAAACAAAAAAACCTGTGTAATGACGACCTACAAAGACGGCGTGCAGCACTATATGAAGGTTCAGCGGTATAATGGAACTGAGAAAATAGAGGAAAAAGTTCTGACCGAAGCGGCTTCTGACTTGCCTTTCTCTTTCTATGAGACAGAACGTGATGTTACCATCCCGCTCGAAATCGATATTGATTTCATGCAGATGATTTCTGACGTTGCGGAAACCGCCGGAATAGAGTTCCAGATGATACCCGACAAGGAGTTG
>JAHEAD010000040.1 GCA_019721075.1 Candidatus Sysuiplasma jiujiangense | reverse complement strand
ATCGACGGCCTCCTCCATTCCTGCGAGCACCTCGGCGTCGAGTGTGTTGTGCCGCGGATTGTCTATCGAGATAACAGCTACCTTTCCCTGCCTGCTGACCCTGACCTTGCCGCCTTCATCTGCAGGGTGCGATGTCCCGCTCTCCGCAGTGTTCCTGGCCGGTGCCTCATCCTTCGAAGCACGGATTCTTCCCGCTATTGCCTCCCGCAGTTTTCCCTCCTGAATCGATCGGGCGGGTTTGAAAATGCCGATGCCGAATGTGGAAGAGAGTTTTTCAAGCGATTCCCTGACCTCCGCATTCGAAAGACTCTTTGCAACCGAGATTGGTCCGAAAGGCCTGTTCATTCCAAGTTTCACGGCAGTCTCGATCTCATCCGGGGATGCGACACCCTCCTCAAGCAGCTTCACTGCCTCATTTATTTCCAGAGAGAACAGATCGATGAGCGGCACTCTGTCTGTTGCCTTGGAGCTGTCGATACGGGGCCTACCCGAAGACCAGTCGTAGAAGCCTCTGCCTGTTTTTTTGCCCAGCATTTTCTTTGCATAGAGATCATTGTAGACATGGCATTTCCCGTAGTCCGGTGAAAGCTCGGCCGCATAATAATCGAGCGAATTCTTGACTATGTCGATGCCGACGAAGTCAAGCAGCTCATACGGGCCCATAGGCAAACCCTGCGCCCTGCCGAACGCATCGATCTCCTCAGGAGTGGCAACGCCCTTGTCCTGAAGCAGACCGAAGAACAGAAGGTCCGCAGCATTAATTCTATTGACAATGAAACCGGGCGTATCCCTGCGAACCAGAACCGGTGTCTTTCCGAGCTTTTTCAGCATTGACAGCACTTCTTCTACGACAGCATCGGATGTGCTCTCACCCCTGACCACCTCAACGAGCTTCATTACAACAGGCGGATTGAAAAAATGCATGCCCGCCATCCTTGAGCTGTCTGCAAGATTGCCGGCAAGCGTCGTAATGCGTATGTTCGATGTGTTGCTTGCGATTATCGCGCCGGAAGGCGCGAATTTTTCAGCCTCTTTCAGGACCGAAGCCTTCAGGTCCTCCTTTTCGGGCACGGCCTCTATAATCAGGTGGGCAGCCGACACTGCCTCCTTAATGGATGTGTGCACTGAAATTCTCGCGGCGACATCCGAAGCCTTTTCCTTTATGCTGCCTTTCGCGGAGAGTTTTTCCAGGCTTTCGCCTATCCTCCGAACGGCATTGTCGAGGTATTTCCTATCCACGTCGCAGAGGAAAACACGATATCCGCCGATTGCGAACACCTCTGCAATTCCATGACCCATCTCTCCGGCGCCTATCACCGCTACACTGGAGTTGTCCATCTGCACCACGTTCCCAGAACCCGCTCAGCTCAGCTGATCGAGCACCGAAACAAGTTCCTGCGCCTTCCCGATGTTTCCCGAAACCTTCAGCTTGCCGGTCATGAAAGCACTTATGGCGTTAAGCTTCCCGGTGAGAATGTTCTCCATAACCTCTTCCTTTGAAGAAAGCTTTGTTTCCGCTGACGGATGTTCCCCTTCCTCAACACGGGCGCTGCCGTCCTCGGCGATGGAAAGGAAATATCTTGCTCCCTCCTCAATATTGAACTGGAAAACAGTATTCCAGCCCTGAAGGTCTTTCCTTGCTCTCGGATCTTTATTGATTTTCTCTGTGATTGCCTGTAATGTCTGTAACGAGTTCATGCCTGATAAGGGTCTTGTGACCGATTTATACATTTCCATTATAACAGCGATAAGCCGGATCCGGATGGCTGTAGAATCCGCCGTGTCACATCAGGAAGGGGACTTCCCATGAGTTCTCTGAGTGCCAAACTGCTGCCACAATAAACAGTGCTTAAGCCTGTTGTGGTATGCGCACACCTTAAAGTGCACCGGATGCAAAGGCATATGACATATTCAGCAGCGAAATCACGGTCTGGAGCTCAGCCCCGTTTCTAGGAGCATAGACCATCACTGCGTTGTGCGGGATATATCCCTTCAACGCCATCGGATGGACTTCGCCCCATTCATGGGCAATCACAGATTCGGCAGCATGGTCCGGGAGCATCATATGCATGCTGCCGTCATATAATGGATGAAGATGCGCGAATTCTGTGCCTATCATGAAGCTTTCGGGCGGGCCATGCGCAAATTCTGGTTCCAGTATGAATCCGACAGCTCCGGGAACGGAAATCATGCTCCGCACTGAAACCACATGGGCAAGCGACCGGGCAAAATCAAGTATCTTCGGATGATATTCTGGTGCGATTTTCTGAGTGAGCTGCTGATGCGGATTTGTCTTCGTGGTGACTGGCCTGCCGCCTGGTCTCCGCTGGAGATGGATTTCCATGCTTGAGTTTTTACTCCAATCAGGGATAAAAAGTTACCTCAATGAGCAACGGCATCATACAGTGCATCGTAACCGCAGTAATGGCAATACAGGAAGCCGTTTTCTTTCGAACAACCCTTTGAAACCACTGAGAACATTTAGCGCTGCATGCGCACGGTCAGCCGGCTGCAACGCCGATATTGTTTCCCCAGTCATATGCGAAATAAGCGCCGTCTGAAGCAGTCGGCAGCACCTCCGGGGGTCCAAATTCGTCAGGGGGATAGAACTGGAGAGAAGTCACAGGATAGTAGTAGGTAAAAGAACTGCTCCATTCGAGTTGACCGTCCGAAGCGTTGACAGCCTGAAAGACAACCATTGTACCCGTGACGCTCCTGTTACCTGAATTCGTCCTGACTGACTGTTCGAGCAGCCATTCACCGGACGCAAGCGCAAGCTGCGGAATACCGAGATTCACATTCACACCGTTGAAGCGCTGCGATACCTGCATGCTGCTCCATAGAAGAGAGCCTGTCAAGCTCAGCACGTAGTACGTAAGACCTGGAAAGACCGGAGCTATAAGCATGTTGCCGATCGCACGGACAGAGACGGGAAAACTGGGAACCGCAATATGGCCGACGGTGACATTCAGGTCAATACTGGCAGTTGCGAGATTCAACCCTTTGAGATTGAGATCTGTGCGACCGGCAGAACTGCTGAATTCAGAAATGAAATAGAGCGTTCCGCCGATAAGTTTGCCGTTGACAATATTGATTTGATCAGCGCCAACGGCTGAATAAGGTACGGAGGATACGGTTGCACCAGTGTCTGTATTGAGTGCAATAACGTTCCATGCTGCCAGGACAGTGAATTTGCTGTCTGCAAATGCCAGGCTGCCGTCACTGTATGAAGAAGGCGTTACGGTCAGATTCCTGTACCAACCCGCTACGGCTCCGCTGGAGAACGGAATGGATCCTGCGGCAAGGTAATCGCTCCCGTAACCGGTAAAGGAATAAATCAAGGCATTCCCGGCAAACATGAGATAGCCCGTGATGCCGAACTCCGGCGGCATATGCCTGACAGCTATTCCATCAATGCTTCCGGCTGATGCATTGAACTCAATCACAAAAATAGATGAACCGTTCACTTCCTGAATGCCGTTAACCGTAACGGACGATCCGTAACCGGAGAGCACTAAGTTCCCCGGAATCCATGACAGCTGCGGATTTATGTTTCCTTCCTCACTTACTACCACAGATCTGTTCCACCTGGCAGCACCGCCGTACTCTGACAGTGCCACGACGTTCCAGTGAACAGTATCGGCACCGGAGGAGAGGGATTGCGTGCTATTGGATTCATAGATGATTGTGAATAACGTATTGTCCGAAAGGAGGCTCTGCAGATACGGTGCGCCTGAAGTGTTCATCTGCCAGAGTGCCGGAAACGGTTCCGATGGGGAAGGTCCGTACTTGTATGCCTGACGGTTTGAGTTTCCAAGCGCAACAGCCGCCAGGATACCTGCAGAAACGGCTATGACAGCAACTGCAAGGGCAGCAGTCTTTCTGGAAACGATCTTCGCCATTATCAGACTTTCTCCTTATTGCAGGCGGCTTCCTCAGGACCGCAGACCAGGGATATTCCGAGAGTTGCTAAATAAATTTTACCACTCTTCAGTCGCTGGCATATTTCCTTATGAAAAAATCAATTACGATTCTCGGAATGTATTTTCTCACAGGCAGGTTCATCAGTCTTACACCGACGAGAGTGACAAACATTATTGGTATGACGCGCAAAATCGGCATTCTCGTCCGGTCATCATGCGTCCAGGTCACGGGAACTTCAACGATGCGTTTGCCGCCTCTCCACGCATGATAAAGTATTGCGATATCGAAAGTTCTGTTTGTAACAACTGTCTTCGAAAGCAGTTCGCCGACTATCTCTGTCCTGAATAGCTTGGCTCCGCACTGGGTATCACGCAGGGGAAGGCCAAGCAGGCCGCGAACAAGCACATTGAACAGTCTGCTTGCAATCCTGTTTGGGACGGGTTCCTCCCTGTTCCACCTGCTGCCATCTATCCATCTTGAACCTACAACGCAGTCGTAATCATTCACATAACGAAGCATCGTCTTCAGGCTCTCGGGCGAAAGACTGCCATCCGCGTCAACATAGCCGGTGACATTGTAACTGGCCTTCTTCAGCCCTTCAATGATCGCGCCTCCCTTTCCCAGTTTGGCACTATGCCTGTAACCCAGAACACCTCTCTCCGAATAGCGGGCAACAATTTCAGGTGTATTGTCAGTTCCGTCCATTATTACATTTACTTCATAGGGGAGGCCAATGGACTGCAGTACCTGCAGGTAGGCGTCTAGAGCATTTCCTATTCTGTCCGCTTCATTATATGCCGGGATAACGAGCGAAATTCCTGCCGGCTTTGATTTGAATGAATCAAAAGCCGCGAACATATTGGGCGACTCGGTTGATTCACAGAATTCGGAAAACCTATTTTGGACCGCTCCGACACCGTTCACCGTGACGTATTCCTCCACTAACCGAAATTGGCTGAAAATGCAGTTGGTATACTAAATTTTATGCCACATAGATCTGCTTTTTGGCTGGAAAATGAAAGCTGTTTCGGTTTAGACAGGAATCAGGAACCTGCTGGAAGACAGGTTTGAATAGGCTGCAATGTGCACGGCATTACAGGATATCGCCGTTGCCAGTGAATTTCAGGAGCAAAAGCGTCATCACTTTGAGAGGAATCTTTCAATCTTCCCAGATTCAAGGGCGTTCCTGAATTCCCTAAGATTCAGACAGAGGAGATTTTTCAGTTTCGCCTCTTTGACAACACCCCTGTCCATCCTCTCACCGACGAGAATCCCCGGCATCTTCAGCTTCTTCGCCTTTCTGAGTGTCTGCTCGAGTGCGTCTCTATCCGCATGTGATTTCGTTTCAACGAAAAATTTGAGGCCGTCGCGAACCATCAGATCCACTTCTTCGCCTTCACTCACTGTTCGTGAGGATATTTTCCAGCCTCTCTTTTCGGCAAAGTCCTCGACCCTGTCTGCAACCCTGTTCTCGATTAGCTTGCCAAGTGTATTTCCCAGGGAACTCCGTTCCTTGCTGGCGACCGCAAAGCCATCATGCATCTCCTTGATTAGCGAATCGAATTTCCTGTCATGCTCCGCAAATTTCTTATTTGCAGCATCGAAACCGTCATGCATCTCCTTGATTAGCGAATCGAATTTCCTGTCATGCTCCGCAAATTTCTTATTTGCAGCATCGAAACCGTCATGCATCTCCTTGATTAGCGAA
>JAHEAD010000039.1 GCA_019721075.1 Candidatus Sysuiplasma jiujiangense | reverse complement strand
AAAGCACGATCATATATAACCGGGCCTTCAGGACCCACAGGTTCGACAGCGCATGGCTTATCCAGTTGAAGAACGAGGATATTGCCTGTGCTATGCCGTTGAAGAACGCGGTGATAGGGGATGCGAAGCCAGAGACGATCCCCACACCGATTCCCGCAACTGCCTGCTGGTCCAGGTATAAGGCGAGGAAGACAGCTGCCGCAAGCACGACGGCTACGAGAATGAAAATCTCGTCTGTCGTCAGCTCGAAGCCCGAAGATACTTCCTCTTCCTCATCTGCCAATCAGATCACTCCCTGTGCTCTCTTGGACGCAGCTTGTACCTCTTCGTGTTCAGCACGCCGATGACCGTCACGAATAGGGCGAATACCACAACGTACCATCCAAGGAGAGATCCAAGGACGTTCGCCGATGCGGCATAGTTCGCGTAGATTGTTCCATCAGGCACCAGTATGTTGAGGAGTATGCCCAGAGCCTCGCCAACCAGGAAGACGAACGCCGTGTAGTGGTATTTCTGCCTTGTGGCGACTGCCGTGTAGGCGAATGTGAGCAATCCTCCAACGAGCAGGCCCATCGTTGCACCGCCGTAGCCGAAGAGCGGAGATATGTTTCCCATCTCACCGACTACCGCGAAGATGAACAGGCCTACCGCACCTATTATGATTGCAAGCGGAAGCTCATTCCGAGCCTGCTTTGCTGCTGATCTTTCTTCCTCATCGCCGTAGTGCTCAGGTGTGGCGTACCACAGGAAGAGCGTTCCCAGCAGGAGGAAGGCAAGCATGAAATAGCTGACGAGATCCACGAGGTTGAAGCTCACGGATGATTCAAAGTATTGCGTAAAGGTGAAGCTGAATGCCGTTGTTGCATTTACCGTTGAATTGACTTGCAGCTGGTACTGTGCCGTTCCGGACCATGGGGATGCGAATAGCTGTAGAAGGTTGACAGCCGGGTTATGGCCAAAGAGATCCGTGCTCGGACCGTAGAGCGAGAAGTTCAGTGCATATCCTGTTATGCCCTTGTCGCTTATCGAGGTCGTGCCGGAGTCGTTGACATACTGGCCGAAATACTGGTACAGGTTCGTTATCTTTCCGCCGGAACTTGTCAGGTCGGTGTACTCATAATACGCACTCTTTACCAGGAGATCATACACGGATTGAGAGGCATTGTCGGTCATTATTATGACCCGATCGACCGTGAACTTCACGGGGAATGTCGCCGTTATGGCATCTGTCCCTGCTCCCGTGAGGGTCGCCTGCTTCCATGTGTGCGCTGTCGTATTGAGGCCCCAAATCTCGGATACCTCATTTCCAACGTTATAGTCCTTTACTACGTTCAAACCGCCGTTGCTTTTTGCCTGCGCAGCTTCCCCGCCAATGACGAGGATACCAAATGCACCTGCGAAGACAATAAGCAAGCCTATTATTATTACCCAAAGTCTTGTGTTTGTTTTCATGTCTCAGGAATCCAACAGGGAGATCGCCTGTCCGAGCCACTGGAATGTAACATCAGAGAGCCGATTCCTTGAGAGATTATCCCTCCATTTTTCCTAATTCCTGGGAAAGAAGCCATCCAAGTTTCTGGGGCTCGATGGCTCGCTTCCCCAGAAACTGTGAATGGATATATTCAAGGGGTTATATATACATTCATCTGCGGCGAATCATGATGTATACACCGGCAGCAACACCAGATGCCGACGTTGCAAGGAGGATATAGAAGACATAGGCGGGGAAGAAATTCATCGGAGGAGTGGGCTGCACAGGGTGGTATGGAGGAGGCGGAGCGATGGAAGGCGAAACCTCGAATACAGGGTCCAGCGGCATGGTGGCAGGATCGTAGGTTATGTTGACTGTCCCTGTAGAGCTGACGTTGTTGAGCACTATGGTTGTTCCAGACACATTGCTGATCATGAAGACGTTATAAGACCCGGGGGCCAGAAGGTTGAAAGAAAGGGTAACATTAGGTGCAAGTGCGGAGGAAGTCGAGATAGAATACACTGTTGGGCTCATGATAACGAACGAGTATGAATAGGAGGTACGAGGGACCGACAGGACCGAATATGAATCCATAAGAAGGCTTGTGTTGTTTACCCCAATATCTGTGATCATCGATTTGACACTTACTACGGTTCCACTAAGATTTGCGGTGAAAGAATAACTGTATGTACTGTTCGTGCTGGCCCCCCAGTATTGTGTATATGTTCCGTTCTTATCCGATACGGTGATAAAGAAAGAATACGAAGTTCCAGATAGATATTCAGACAGCGTATGTGCAGTCTTGTTCAACGTGAATCCTGAAGAATAGTTGGTGATGTTCCCCTGGTTGATCTCATAGGTGTAGTTATAGGTAGAATCCTGATAGAAGAAGGTTTCAGGTGTGGAATATATGTAGGGCTTATTGAGGATTGTCAACGTGAAATTCTGGTAGATCAGCAATGTGGTTACATTGGTAGCATTATGGTATGAGATAGAAAGATTGACCCAGTAGCTACCTGTTGAAAGGATGCCAAACACGGTCTGTGCTTTCGTATCATTCACCGTATTGCCACCTGACATGTGCATGGATGCGTTTGTCTTGAGAGTCCAGTTATACGGTTCCGATATGGATGCCGCATACTCATACGGAGTCTGGTTATACCATGTAGTGATCGGACTGCTGTTGAAATGCACAGAAGGAGGTGTCGAGGCATTCGCTTGCGGTACTACAATCATTCCCATCAGTAAAAGGAAAAGCATCGGAACCACAAGCAGCCTCATCCTCATTTCTTCAGCATCTCCAATTTCTCTCTCTGCAACTTCCTGAACTCTTCAACAGTATATTCTTTCCCTTCATGGGTGATCCGTAAATCACCTGAAATATCCTTGATAGTCTCAAACGGAGGCTTCTGCCCCTGTGGAACCTTGATTCCGGGCATTACCTTCGCAAATTCATCAGGCGAGTATTCCTGCCCGTTCATCATGATCTTGCCGTCATGCATTTCTATCTTGTCAGAACCATCGGGAGAGAGTTTCTTTCCCTTGTGCTGTGCCATCTTGCTTTGATTCTTCATTTGACTCACGTAGGCAACTGCAATGTTTGTCCATCTTACCTTTTCAGGCAGATCAGGATTGTTCCAGATTTTAGGAAAGAAATAGGATGCCCATCTTTCATGCGATTCCGACCTCGGAAATCCACTGTCCATAACATCTTTCCATGTGGTCTTGTAGTCTTCTATGTGCTTCCAGAAATCGTGGGTTTTGCCTTCCCATCCGCAGAGTGCAACGGGGCATTTGATTTTCGTATTATCACGCTGCCTGAACTTCCACCGTTCCGATGGTTGCATTCGTCACTACGAGCTTAAAATATTGTCCTGCTTTCACTACCATTTCATAGGTTTCAATAATTCCAGTAGTAATTCCCGCCGGATATGATACCTTCGTGGAGGTTGTCACTGTAGAACTTGTGGATGTTCCAGTTGCCAGTGTCGCTGCCGCTGACGATGTCGGTGAGTACGTCACTGGTATCTTGAGGCGTATATCGTAGGGATTGGTGTTCTGGTACGCTGTGCCGGAGACTGGAGGGTTTGTGGGTATGGAAACGGATGGGAGTGTCAGTGTACCGGATGATGGATTTACACCTTCAGCAGATAGTTTTAGCACAGTTAAATTCGTGGTATCTAACAATGATTTGGTCTGTGTTGTGTTTGTGTATAATCCTTTTATGGTGATCATGTTGATAGTGGAAGCAGACGTTGCACTGATCAGGGCTGAACCTGACAGTGAACCATAATGCACATTTTCCAGATACAGATTGGTCATTGTTGCTGCTCCTATCGTAAAAACAAATCCCATACAGTTTCTAACACTTAGTAGAACTGTTCCAAAAGTGACACTGACTGGGCAAGATTGCAATCCGTCTAATTCTGTGACAAATGTGCCAATGGAAGTGTTGGTTAGGTTGATTGGTTGATATGACACACCACCTATCCATTGATTTAGTTCGCTTGCGAGGACTGGCCCGGTGTTAGATGAATTGGTAGTATCCCACACATTAAGCAAAAGTACGTATGCCATCGATTTAAGTACCATCGAATTTGTTGCCCATGTTGCAGGGTAGACATTTATGTCTTTTAATATCATGTTTGATTGGCCTGCATTACTCGAGCCAGACCAATCTGCATTTAACCAACCATTTGGCGTGTATCCCGATCCTGCATCCGGAGAAAATCCCTCAAAAGAAAACATGCCATACGAATTATCCGAAGATATAGTAATTCCCCATTCGCTGTCAAAATTGAAATTTAAAATGGTATTCTGCAAGCCACGTCCTTTTATTGTTAGGTTAGGACCATACGTGCCTGACGGAGCAGCAGGAATTGTAATTGGAGCATCTATCTCAAAAACATCCCCATCCAGACAAATTGAGCCAACGAGCAATGATTTCCCTCCATTACCGTTAGTAGTAGTACCCGAGTTGTATATATAATTTACCGCTGGTTGTATTCCCGATGTCTTCGTGTACGGGCTTCCATACTGCCCAGGTGCCGTTGCACCTTTTGTTGTGTCAGGGCCGAAGCCACCTTTTCCATCGTTCGGCAATACAGATAGACCGTTTACTATCCCTTTAGATGTGACATTGACATTGCCATCATTGATTTCAGATGAATAGACAACACGATTCTGAACGCCATCGAAATGAGCTTCAACTCCTGCATCCGATCTGTACCATATCTGTCCGGGAACAGGATTGGCAGGATCGGAAGTCAATGCAGGTGGTATCAGTCCCTGTGATGTCAGGATTGTCTGTGCAGCAGGAGAATTCTTCGATTGAGAAGAAACATCGAGGAATTTTCCTGCACCAGCAGCTATGGCACCGACAACAGCAGCCCCAACGGCTATCTTCTTGACTGCCCTTCGTCTTTCATTTCCGCTTATAGTGGTGCTTTCAGCCTGACAGGACTGATGGGAATAATACCCTGTGACCTGATTGAAAAGGAAAAGATCACCCTTTGTGAGAATCTTCTTTCCACATAGATAACATCGGACTTTCCTTCCTCCTCTTACCAACCACTTCGATTCTTTATGCTTCCACATACACATAACTCCTTTTTCTTACTTCCATGAACTTTCCGAGATATATACCGGAAAAGTACAAGCCTGAAAATATCAATCCCATTGCCGTCTCGATCAAGCCACCAGTTGCACCCGGTGATATTATCCATGCAGCTATGAATGAGCCTGCAACTGCGTATCTCCATTTTGCCCTGAGAAACTGAACATCTACAATGCCGAGATAAACGAGTGCAGAAATTATCAGTGGCATCTCAAACACGAGACCAAGTGAAAATATGATTGTCAGCAGGAGACCGATCAGCTTCTGTGCAGATACAGTCGGCTGAACGCCCATTGCCGGATCCAGAATTGCTGTAAAATGGAACATCAGCGGTATCAGGAGATACCATGCGAACGACATTCCAACAATGAACATGATGGTTCCTGGTATAAGAGATATCTTCAAGAGACGCTTCTCCCTTTTTGACATCCCAGGAAGAATAAATGCGATGGTATTATAGAGAATATAAGGAAGCAATATCATGATGGATATCACAACACCGAGAAAGAGATCAGTGAAAAGTGCCTCAAAAGGCGAGATCGTTATGATCTTCACACCTCCGATATTCTTTGAGATAAGGTTGAACGCATAAACCGTGAATGAACCTGTGAGACCGAATGTGAGTTTCAGTGGATTGAACATGAACACTGTTAAAAGAACGATGACGAAGGCAATGCCTATGTGCTTCAATCTCCGAAACAACTCGGAGAGATGTGGTTGCAGTTCATCAAGGATGCCTTCGCCCATTTATATTACCCTTTCTTTATTTCTGCTACTGTGTTCTTGACATCAGTTGCAGGCTCAGCAACAGATTTCTTTATTTCATCGAGTTCCTTCTGTGCTTCCATTTTGCCTTTCTGGAACTCGCCTGTTGCTCTTCCAAAACTTCGTACGATATCCGGAAATTTCTTGTAACCGAATAATACGACTATTATGCCTGCTACTATCAGTATCCCCGTTATTGAGTCATACATTAATGTTCACCTTTGTTTTACGGTATTCCTAATTCCTGGGAAAGAAGCCATCCAAGTTTCTGGGGCTCGATGGCTCGCCTCCCCAGAAACTGTGAATGGATATATTCAAGTGGTTATATATACATTC
>JAHEAD010000038.1 GCA_019721075.1 Candidatus Sysuiplasma jiujiangense | reverse complement strand
AGCGTATGGCATACGCGGCAGATTCCTTCTCAAACTCTCAGGAGCCCAAGATAACAACAGGCTGAACCATCAAACTTCAAATCGGCTTCGGAGGTTCTGAAGTGTTCCGAAAGGTATATAGAAGGGGAACAACTTCGACCGTAAGCCCTCAATCGTCAAAGACAAAATATTGAATGATCCCCTGTCAGCCGCTCTTCTTCGTTAATGGATGCAGCGTTAATGACTCGGGAAGGTTTAATAAGTCGAATCGACGTAATATTAAGGCGCGTGCACTCGGCGAGTAACTTCACCGAGGAAGTGGAGAGGCCCTATGCCTGTGGAAGGCAGGTATAGCGGTTCGTGATGCCAGTCAATTGCAGTCTGGACGTGTGCAGAGCCGATAGCCAGTGGTTAGCTACGCCGTTTGGTGGATGGCTAGGCTCGGGAGCCGAAGAAGGCCGTGCCAAGCAGCGATATGTGCCGGGTAGGCGCAAGGAGCCGTTGATCCGGCAATCGCCGAATGGGACTTCCTGCCTTTTAGGCAGTCCGTAAGGACAGGGAACGCAGGGAATCGAAGCATCCTAGTACCTGCAGGAAAAGAAATCAATCGAGATGCCGTTATTAAGGGCGACCGAAAGCGGCACAGGACAAACCGAATCCCTCCGGGTAACCGGAGGGAGATGTGGAGTTAGGATCCTGGTATTTCCTTACAATGAACTTGAAACCTGCTGGAAAGCAGTGCCATAGAGGGTGATAGCCCCGTAAGGGCAAGTTGCCGGGAAAATTCCGGGAATTCCAGAATAACACGCATTGGATTTTGCGTGCGAAGTTGGGAGTCATAATCTTCTAATCCTAAATACTACCCGAGACCGATAGCGCAGTAGTAGCGTGAGCGAAAGCTGAAAAGTACCCTTGTCGGGGGTTGAAAAGGACCTGAAACCAGGCGGTTACAGACGTATGCGGCATGAAAGGGACGAAGCCCGAAAGGGCGGACCAGTGTTGCATTATCCGTTTTGAATAACGGGCCATGGAGTTCTGGTTGATGGCGAGGTTAACCTGTTTAACAGGGAAGCCGAAGGGAAACCGACTTGCCCGCAGTGCGCAAGCATGAGGGGCGGGGTGAGTTCGCCTGTAGTCATTGACGGGAAACCCGAAGCCGGTTGATCTAGGCGTGACCAGGTTGAAGCCTCTCGAAAGGGAGGTGGAGGACCGAACCGATGTTGACGTGCAATTCACTCGGATGAGTTGCGTCTAGGGGTGAAAGGCCAATCGAAACCGGGAATAGCTGGTTCCTCACGAAACTAGTCGCAGCTAGACCTCGATGGAGATAGATCGCGGGGTAGAGCACCGATTGGGGTCACAGGGGGAGAAATCCCTCGGACCCCTGTCAAACTCCAAATCTGCGGTCATCGTAGAAGTCGGGAGTGAGCGCTTCAGGGGTAAGCTCGGAGTGCGAAAGGGGAACAACCCAAACCAGAGTTAAGGTCCCAAAATACAGGCTAAGTGTGAACGGGCAAAAGAGGTCTGGAGTCACAGACAACTGGGAGGTGGGCTTAGAAGCAGCCATCCTTTAAAGATAGCGTAACAGCTCACCAGTCAAGATTCCAGGCGCTGAAGATGGACGGGGCTAAGCCTGTTACCGATACTTTGGAGTACCGAAAGGTAACTAGTAGTGAGGTGTCGTGCGCGGGTAGAAGTTCGGCCGTGAGGTCGAGTGGACCGCGTTCGAATAACGATCATGGTAGGAGTAGCAGCAAAGGGCGGTGAGAATCCGCCCCGCCGTAGGGGCCAGGGTTCCTCGACAATGTTCGTCAGTCGAGGGTTAGTCGACCCTAAGACAGCCCTTAATTGAAGCTGTCAAAAGGAAGAGCAGGTTAATATTCCTGCACCACTGCATTATTTGCATATTCCTGACGCATCGGGATAGGCCGGGTGGGCCAGTCAGCCCATCGAAGCAGCGAAGTCTATGGAGTACCGTAATGGTGAGAAGTTGATGAAATTGCGACCGGGGGGACGAACGTCCCCTCCGGCTGATTCCTGGTGCCAGTGAAAACGGAATATGTTTACAAGGTGCGGTGTTCGTACCTAGAACCGACACAGGTGCCCCTAGCTGAGAAGGCTAAGGCGTTTCGGCTCAATCCAAGGTGAGGGAATTCGGCAAATTAGCCCCGTAACTTAGGGAGAAGGGGTGCCAGACGTGAGTAACGCCTGGTCGCAGTGACAAGGGAACTCCGACTGTTTAACAAAAACATATCCCGGCGCGAATCCGAAAGGATGTGTATGCCGGGTGAATCCTGCCCAGTGACGGTATCTGAAAATCCGGTTCAACGGAGTGAAGGACCGTTAAACGGCGGGGGTAACTATGACCCTCTTAAGGTAGCGTAATACCTTGTCGCTTAATTGGCGACTTGCATGAAGGACCAACGAGAGTTCTACTGTCCCCACCTGGAAGCCGGCGAAACTGATGTACCGGCGTGCAATCCGGTACCTTCCACCTGAAAGCGAAGACCCCATGGAGCTTTACTGCAGCCTGTTGCTGTTGTACGAATTTGAATGTGTAGCGTAGGCAGGAGACGTTATCAGGGTCGGCCGCTAGGTCGATTCCGAGTTGCCAATGAAACACTGCCCTTTCGAATTTGCACAACTTACCTTGAAAGAGGGACAACGGTAGGTCGGCAGTTTGGGTGGGGCGCCACGCCCTCAAAAACGCAACAAGGGCGCCCAAAGGTCAGCTCAGACAGGTCAGAAATCTGTCGGTGAGTGTAAAGGCAAAAGCTGGCTTGACGTAGATTAGGCCAACAGTAATCTACGATGCGAAAGCAAGGCTTAGCGAACCACTGAATCTTCATTATGGGGATCAGTGATAACAGAAAAGTTACCCTGGGGATAACTGAGTCGTCGCCAGCAAGAGTTCATATCGACCTGGCGGTTTGCTACTTCGACGTCGGCTCTTCCTATCCTGGTGGTGCAGCAGCTGCCAAGGGTGGGGTTGTTCGCCCATTAAAAGGGATCGTGAGCTGGGTTCAGACCGTCGTGAGACAGGTTTGTTGCTTTTTGGTGGAAGTGCACTAGTGCCTGATGGGAAGCTCCCTTAAGTACGAGAGGAACGGGGGGGCGCCGCCTCTAGTTTACCAGTTGTCCGACAGGGCATTGCTGGGCAGCCACGCGGTAGTGGATAAGAGCTGAAAGCATCTAAGCTCGAAGCCACCCTAAAAACGAGGCACTTTTCAACGCTCGTAGAAGACGAGTTTGATAGAGCCGGGGTGTAAGTACCGAGGACCTCCGAGGTATTCAGCCCGCGGCCACTAAAGTTGTAGCCACATTAGTGCTAGAAGTTTTGCAGCAACGGCTTGCCGTTACACAGACTGCTTCGTACTGGCATCCCAGTGTTGCCTTCCATAAACCCTTTCAGTTCCAATTCTCTATTACCGCGGATATATGCAGGTTGAGAACAGTCATCCGGAAGTATGGCGCCGGATCGGCACAATTTGGTGGTATCCTGCGCTATTGCCATTGCGTGACCGTAAGGAACTCGATACAGCTGTAATGTGGCCAGTGACATGCAGATTAAATAGAGAAGGTTGTAATTCTTACCTAAGTATGTATCAAAATCAGCAGGAAGAAGAAGCACAAATCAGAGAATGCAGGGATTTCACAGCGGTTTACAACCAGATAGGCAAGAAGTGGACAATGCCGTTGGTATATGCTCTTGGGCTTAAGCGTTCTGCAAGATTTAATGAACTGAAGAGAATGGTCACCGGGATAAGCTCAGCCTGCCTTTCAGATCGGCTCAGTCAGATGGAAAAGATAGGTGTTCTCGAGCGAACTGTAAGACCCTTTTCCCCTCCGACTGTTGAATACATGTTGACAGACAGGGGCATAGAGCTTAGAAAAATACTCTGTGATCTTGCAACGTGGATGTCCACAGAAGAAAAAAGAACCCTGCCATAAGTTTTGGCAGGATACTCCTGAGGCATTCGATAATCGTCAAATTAAGCTTATAAGCAATCCTGAACAGTATTGCCATTATGATAGGAATAGCAGCAGCTGCAGCAATAGGAGCAGCAGCAGGGGCAGTAGGACTGGGTGTCGCGTCCGTGGCAGCAGGCCATCCTGCAGGTCTCGCAATTGCGCTACAGCACATACCCGCAACGACCCACGGGTATACCGTTGTGAGCGCAGTAAAGAACGCGCTCGCCGGAGGTGCGGGTGGAGGCGGAATAGGTGCGGCCGTTGCGGCTGCGGCCAAGGGCATCGGCAAAGGACTGGTTGCGCACTGAGTTTCATTTCAGTCCAGGAGGATAGATGCCGTCTTCAAAACCGTTTTTGGCTTCTTTAGCCCCTTTTTTCAATTTAAGGAATGCGTAGTTGGCGCCAGGCAGTTTCCCTGCCCTGGTTACAGTGCTGCTGTTGCCTGCCGGATATTTTACAAAACTGTTGTCTCTCCGGATATCAGCAACACTGCCTGAAAACGTTGCTCTGTTTGGGTACGGCATTCTCATTTTTGGTATCAATTTTTTGTATGAAGTATTCATCGTTTTCATCATGTAGAGGACGTAAAGAGAAATAGGGATGAGGCCAAGTGGAATGTAGAAAGCCGCGACTCCTATGACTGAAATAACCGAAATGAGAAGACCCGATACGAGTTTCATTATCAGAGACAGTATTTCAGATGAACTGCCACCAGTTACTCCAATGTTTGCGTAATTGATGAGGTTGATGGATGAATGCAAATCTTTTTTGAGTATGGATACCGAGAGAAAGGCCGATAGCCCTGCGACCGCCATGGGGATGAGACGCAGCGGATAAGAAAAAAATATGGCAATGGCTGATGAGATTATGAAAGACCACAGAGGAAGCGTGGTCCTCTTTGCATTGCCATAAATCTGAAGAGACTGCGGCATGACGAGTTTGGAAAATGTTCTGGAGATCAGAGATGAGGTGAATCGCATATATTCAGGCACAATTGCGGCCAGCCTGGAAGTCAGGCGTGAAGATTTCTTCAATACCGGTAGCGCAATTAAATCCATGATCAGAGAAAAGGGACCGGCAATTGCATACAGCTGTCTTGAATACTTTACGCCCATGGCGCTTCCTCCCACGCTTGCGAAGAGCAGTGATTCTGCACCTCTGAATGCGGAGGATGCCCCGACGAAAAACGCATGTTTTGACGGAAAACCGATCAGCATTGCGATGCAGGAAGTGAGTATTATGTCACTCATAAGCATCATCGGTACGGCAAGAAGAAGCAGCGGAACAACCTGCATAAGGATAGCCGGATCTATCAGCATCCCGAAGTAAATGAAGAATATCGCAACAAATGCATCTCTCATTGACATGAGCTTTTCCTTAAGTCTTTCTGTCATGGATGTTTCGGCGAATACCATTCCGATGAAAAATGCCCCAATCAGTGATTCCACATAAAGCGCATCGGCAAGTGCTACGGATATGAACACTATCCCCAGTGCAAACAGTATGAACATTTCGTCGTTCTTTATGACCTCTATGTGCCTGAGGACACGTGGCACGACTATCACCGCCAGTATGACGAAGAAGAGGTAAAATAAGCCCACGAAAGACATCAGTTGCCAGATGCTTGAAGGACCTCCTGAAGTCCTGGTCATTAAACCGCCCGCAATGGTCAGCAGAAGCATTGCAATGAAATCCTCGACGACGCTCATGCCTATTATGAATTCTGTTTCAGGGGCCGAAAGCTTTCCAATCTCCATTATGCCCTTTGCCGCGACTGCAGACGAGCCGGTGGCGACAATCGCTGCGAGAAAGAATACGTCCTCTAACGGCCAGCGCATATATGTGCCTATGACAACTCCAAAGAACATATCCACGGCAAGATTAAATACGGCAAGTATCGTGGCGGCGGTTTTTGTTTTCTTAAGTTTGCTTATGGAAAATTCGAGCCCGACGAAGAACAGCAGAAGAACAAGACCCATCTTTGCGAAGTAACTCAGCAGCTCCGTGTTCTGTATGAGCCCCGTATAAGTGTGGCCAAACAGAGTGAATCTGATGAATGGTCCTATGAGCGCTCCGACAGCTATGTATCCGAGTATTACCGACTGTCCCAGCCTCGAGGCTATTCCCGCGCCGATAAATGCGAGCAGCATTATGATTCCAAACTGAAAGAAGAGCTCGGAATCAGGGATCATTTACCACCCTCCTCCCGCGCTTTATCGGGCGAGTCAAAAATTAAACGAGCGGGCAATAGCGCTAATGAATGTTGCAAGTGCATCCCGTATTTGACATTCTCTAATGGTTACTTAAGTGTTTTGAATCAGCTGACAGTTGTCAGACGACAGGTGTTCTCATCTCCTCCGTCTGCTGCCACAACGGGTCATAAAGATTTGAGGATCTTATATTTGAAACCGCCAGTTGCAGAACAAAGTCAGTGACCGGTACATTTTTCGATCAAAAAGACATGTCCTCTCCG
>JAHEAD010000037.1 GCA_019721075.1 Candidatus Sysuiplasma jiujiangense | reverse complement strand
GCAAAACGCAAACGCCTGCAGAAACTTATAAAGAACAATGGAGGGAAGTGATGAACAAACGAATCAGCAAGAAAAGACGAGACAGAACGATGGTCGTTCTTGTCCCTGTGCGTGTGAAAGTGAACGGGAAAAAGAAGTAATCATTTCTTAAAAATTTTCAATTTTATTTTTATCCTGACCTCTTATAATTTGATTTAAGCCTTGTTTGAAAGGGTTTGCCATAGAATATTACCTGCCTTTTCGGTATAAAATAGATGACGGAACAAAAGTATAGTATCATGGAAGATTGTTCCACTAATCTTTATATAACAGGAGCGAACTGCTATGAAGATGGATTTTAATTCCATCTTGACACAGTGTATGAACAAACCGTCAATTTCGTGAACATATGGGCTGAACTGTGAACAGATATTGGAATTTCTATACAAAACCAGGTATGTCGTGAACAGGAGGATCCAAGAAGCAGCTTGAACATTTTTTTCTCGTCCCGTTAAACTGCTGAAACACGCAGCGGCAGACCATCCGGAGAAATAAATTTTTAATTCACGTGATTAATCTCATGAATTATACATGACGTGGATCCAAATTGTGGCCATAATCCATGTCACAGTATAACCGTCAAATGCCGAATCACCGGCGGAGCGGCTTCTGTTGGGAACCACTTCCATAATTAATATCCGAGATCTCAGGCCCTCGAGTGTGAGATCTCAGCTGAGCTCAGGGGAAAAAATTCGGCGATTGATGAATCAGGTCGCAGCCGATGCCTCTTTGCCCTTTTCACGGCTGATGTTCTTCAGGGTGCGGGCCCTTACGAGCCTCTTCTCCCATGTAATCTCATGCCTGTCATGGGTCTCCTGGATCGCCTTCTCCAGGTAGTCCATCCTTATGGTGCCCGATTCGGTGAATGCCTCAGGCCCGTAATGGTCCATCATGTATTCCCGGACGTACCCGTTGTGCTTCGGGTTGTCCGATGCCTGTATCCATTTCGGGTCTGTGCTCCTTGCCAGCCTTGGCGCCGGTGCACT
This sequence comes from Candidatus Sysuiplasma jiujiangense, assembly GCA_019721075.1. Classification (NCBI taxonomy): domain Archaea; kingdom Methanobacteriati; phylum Thermoplasmatota; class Thermoplasmata; order Candidatus Sysuiplasmatales; family Candidatus Sysuiplasmataceae; genus Candidatus Sysuiplasma; species Candidatus Sysuiplasma jiujiangense. Next base: position 5,743 of record JAHEAD010000037.1, on the reverse strand, counting down.
CACCGGGTATACCTTCCTTGCGCTTCCCTTCCCCCTGCTCCTGAACTCTGCTGCCATGGCTTATTCATGCGATCGCATACTAAAAATATTCCTGATCTCCCTGATGCCGGGGCATTCCGAAATTCGTCTTTTTTTCGACCCCCGCCCCCCCTAAATCATGTTACTTTATTAATATCGCATGGATCCAAAAATCCGGGGGAAGGGGGTCCGGAACTCCGGGCGATGCCAGGCAGCCGTGAACGCCGCAGAGCCGCAATAATGCGGTATGGGCATCACATGGGAATGGGGCGTCGTCCGCCAAGCGTGCGCCTTCGTTCGATTTGGCCTGAAAATTTTCAAAAAAACCATCGGGAAAGAATATATAGAAAGCTGCTTCGGCGGCTGCGGGAGCGCCGGGAATGAAAAGGGCAATCATGGCGGCAAGCAGCCATGTAATATGTGTAACATGTGTAATGCATGTAATCCGGTCAGCGGAAGGATCGTTTCAAAATAGAGTGAATGGTTGACTTCTTGCTGCCCAGCTCGGCTGCAATCTGCGACAGCGACTTGCCCTGGTCCCTCAGCCGGAGGATATCCTCTATTTTTATGCTGACTGTGGGGCTTCTTCCCAGTCCTACGATCCTTTTCCCGGACCTCTTGCTGATTGTATAGCCCTGTTCCCTTATGGTCGCCCTCTGCTTGTCGAGGCCCGCCCGTGTACGCTCGGAAATGATGTCAGATTCAAAGGCTGCCATCGTGAACAAGGTCCTGAGTGTCATTCGGGTTATTGCGGTCATCCTGTCCTGGATAATGATGCCGCCCATGAAGATCTGGAATGCCTTCCCTTCGTCGAGGATCCTCGTCACCTCGGTTATGCCTCTCTCCGGGCCCTCCCTTGTCAGCCGGTCGGGGAGGAACACCATGAACGTGTCCCATTCCTCGATCTCTGCCATGGCCTTCCGGTATCCTTCCCTCTCGATGGTCCTGCCCGTCTCGAGATCTATGTATTCCCTCCAGCTGATGCTCTTCTTCCTCAGGTATTCCCTCATAGGCTCAAGCTGCACTTCCGGATCCTGGACGTTGTCGTCGTGGCTGACACGGGCATAAAGGGCGTAGATCATTCCGTCTCCACCGTCATGGTCCTCGATACGGTCTGCAGCTTGAAGTCCAGCTTCGCCTCGGTCTTCATCTCCGGGAAAATCAGCTTGTCGAAAAATGGCCCGGTGGTGAACCAGGCCTCACTGATCTCCGTCCTGTTGATTGTCTCCTGCTTCAGCTTCTTGGTCTCTGCGGGCATCCTCTTCGCTCCCCTCTTGTAGATGTGGTACGGCAGTTTCGGGAGGATCCTGTAGTCCAGGTCCGTATAGGAATGGCAGGAGAATTCCGAGTTGATGCCCGTTTTCCTGAAATCAGCCACCGAATCGATGAAGAGCTTCTGAATCCGGTATGAATCCGTATTGTATGGCGCCAGGATGTCCCCCGCCTCGTCAATGGCCATGTGCACCCATTCCTGGGACTTCCGGTTGACCAGGGCCTGGAAGAGCTCTGCGTAAAATTTGGTCTCCTCTATGCTTGTGCCTGGAAAGAGTATGCAGAGGATCTTCCCGACCTCCAGGCTATCGACCACGTCCTGCGGGCTGCCGTAAAATGCATACTCGAGCCCCGCATCCTCCAGGTCGTCGACGGATATCTCCTCGATCCTGTTTCCGGCATAGATCTTCTGCAGGGTGTATGACGATCCTGCAGGGAGCATCAGCTTGCCTATTCCAAGGGCGAAGAACTCGAGATACTTGTCATGGCGCCTTGCCCTCCATATCCCGGCCTGAGGTTCCCTCCTATTGCCGTAGACGTCCCTGCCCTGGACTGCCAGGGTGGAAAGGTACTGCAGGATGGAAGTTTTTCCCTGCCCCGGAGCCCCCATCAGGATCGCATTGTGGCCACCTTCCCCCGCCCTGTCCAGGGTCATGAAGCCGGGGAGGACGTAGTCATCACTTTGGCTCATAGGCCGCCCCCACCGTGGGCTCCTTCTTCCTCTTCTCGAGGCGGACGAAGAGCGTGTCATTCATGAATGTCGTGCATCGTTCTATGAAATCTGCGGTCTCGGACCACACCCTGAAGGCATACTCGTCCCTGCTTATCTTCCCGTCTGTGGAGAGGTCGTCGACCCTGCGCCGGTATGCATACCAGTCCTCCTCAAATCTCTCGCCTATCTCCCGGGGGGACGTATTCTTCACCGGAAGCGATCTGTACAGGATGGATACCAGGGTCGCAAGGACCTGGGCGTCCCAGACATGGATACCGGATCCCCTCCTGGCGTTCTCGACCATGAAGTCGAAACAGGCAGCCCTTCTTCGCAGTGCCTCCTGCTGGTTCGGGTCGATGAACTGGTCGCCAGGAATCATGCTATCCTCACCTTATCCGGCTGAGTGGTCAGGATTAAACTCGCCCTCTCCTGGGAGGATGCGAGGGTGTTCATGTACTCATGCATTGCAGTCTTAACGAACCTCATGACCAGAACCTTCCGGTAGAATCCGGATGCCCAGTCCAGGTATTTTTCCCTGTCCCACGCTCCCCTGTTGACATCATCCTCAAGGAGCTTCTTGATGTGCGGATCGGCCATGTCAATGTTGAGGATCTCCTCTGCCCTCTTCCGGACGTAGTCAGGCATGCTCGAGTATGCCTGGTACAGGCCTATGAACAGCTGGATCTTGAATGGGTCCATGACGCTTATGATATCCACCAAAGCGGGATCCATGCCCGATCCAACCAGGATGGCCATGATCTTCCTCTTCACCTCGGGGACCAGTGACGGGGGTGCCTTATTCTGTGTCTTCTCCTCGGCCATTTACCTCTTCCTCCATTTCCTTTTCGGTCTTGCTCTGGACTGACACGAGGGCCTTTCTCTGCTCAACCAGGAACTGCTCAACCGCCTCCTTGCTGCGGCCATCCATCCTTGCGATGTTGAACGTGGCCCCGATCTCTGCCTCTATCTTATCGGATTCCCTGTTGATCATGTAGTCCAGCTTGTCTGCCCTGTAGTCGTTTTGATCCCTGATGATATTGAGGAGCTTCGGCATCAGGATGGACGGATCCATTTGTTTGTACTCCTGGAGCGAAACCGGGTCCTGCGCCTCTCCCCGCCAGTAGCTGACGGAGTCCTTCGCAAGGGCAACGAAGAATGATCTCTGCTTCCTGTTCATCGCATCGATGTCAATCATGGAGATCCCATGCTTGGTGGCCTTCTCTATGACCTGATCCCTCCACAGGTTGTACTGGTCCACCGCCCCCTTGAACTCAAGGAACTCCTTCTCCGGGATGCCGCCCTCCTTCCTGAGCTTCTCGGCCTTCTTCACTTCCTCTGACAGCTCCGTCCTTGACGGGTATGCTATCTTGACTATGAGGCCTGAGGGGATGTCGCCTTCCCCTTCTCCGATCAGTATCCTTCCGGTCTCGTCCACGTATGAAACGTCGATGATCTTCCCGAACTCCCCCACAATCTGGCAGTTGTACTTCTCTATCCTGTACGGGTCGCCTTTCTTTCCCTCGAACATGTAGTCCTTCGCCAGGTAGATCCTCCGTTCCGTGATCTTGGGGACTATCACCTTGGTCTCCACGCCACCCTCCTTGGTCTTCTCCCTTGCCACAACCGTCTCCTTCAGCTTGATCCTGATCTGGTCCACGAAGATGTTGTGGTGCCTGTCCTGCCTCCTCTCATATTCGTATGCGGAGATGAGGGCGAGCACTATGGCCATGAGGACCATCCCGAACACCAGCTCCGTCGCCTGGGGAAAATACTCTGAGGGGACGACGTAGGATATGATCACGACCAGCATTATGAGAAGGGTCGCCGGCCCGTTGTTCCGCAGGAACCAGTCCCTGAATCTTGCGCCGTATCCGGCTGTGTCCTCAATGTTGACTATCGTGAGCTTGGTGGCATCCGGCGTGACTTCCCTTTTATTTGTGCCTATGAGCTTTCCCAGGCGGAAAGGCCCTCCCTCGTCCGGGTTCATCTGCTCGTTCTTCTCGTCCTCAGTTTGAGGCAAGCAGCACCATCCCCTCTTTCTTGTTGTCCTTCTGTATCTTCCTGCGCATCACCGGCAGGAAGAGCCTCAGGAGGCCAAGGCCCAGAACTATGCCTCCCGCGGCTATCTCACCTCCCTGCCCATACGTCAGCTCCCCCGGAGCCACGGTCTTCTGGTGCTCGTAGCTGATATACGTGGTGGGAGACATGAACTCCAGGAGGTATGAGAATGCCATGGCATGGCCAAGGGATCCGGAGGTGATGTGGAAAGTAAAGTTGGCAACTCCGGAGTTCGTGCCCTGGAGCGTGATCGTCGTGACGTATGAGAATGTCCCGCTGTCGAGCACGGTGCTTCCCCCGTTGAGGGCGCTGTCCGTGACATACCATGAACTGTTCCCGGGGGCATGCAGCGTCGCGGAAAAGGTCGTGAGCATGGGCGCCACCACTCCGGGCTCCGCAGTGATGTACAGCTGCAGGCCCGGATCCTCGGCGAAGATGTACATGTTTATCTCCGAGTATGCCGGGTCCGTACCGTTAGTCAGGTTCCCTGCCACATCAGGCATTGCCTGGACTGCTGCCGGTCCCGTCTCCACTCCCGTATGAGCCGTCATTGCCGCAGCTGCGGCCGACACGAATGCTATCACAATGGCCAATCCAAATATTTTCATGCTTTTTCTCATTCAATCAACCTTCTTTTCTGCCTTTATCTTTGGTTTGGGGAACAGGGTCCTCTTGCCTGCCGTCCCCTCCCTCATCAAGCCTTTCCGGGTATCCTCAGGAATTGCATTCCACCATGCCTGTTCGGGCGTCGAGAGGGGAATGCCGCCCAGGATCTTCAGTGCGATGCCGCCCTCAACCACTATCTCAGCCTGGTTCAGGTCCTCCTTCTCCTTCTCCTTCTTTGCGTCCGCCTTGGGGACGAGCCATGCCAGGAGGCCTATGATGGTGGCAATGAATTCCAGGGCGATTGCCGCAGGGCTGGTGAGGAATTTCTCGATGCTCAGGCTCGTTATGGGCTGGGGCGGGTTTGACGGCGACTGTGTGGAGACAGTGAATTCCTGGGATGTACCTGTGAAGCGGACTGCCTGCCCCGAGATATTGGTGGAATGGGTTATGACCAGGATCGAGTATCCGGTTCCCACTGAGGAGATATTCACGGAGAATGCCGCCACTCCCGCCCCGTCATAGTACGGCAGTATGACTGCGGCGAATGATCCATGGTACAGGAGCTCCACCGACGTATTGGCTATCAGGGCATCCGTCTGGGAGGACGTCGGCGCAAGACCCACAGACCCACCGGAAATGAGCGAGAACGTGATGGTCCCGACGGTGGCATTATTGACCTGGATTACTGATGGAACGCTGACACTTTCCTGGAGGCCTACCGAAACTGGTGTGATCGGGATAACATTTACCTGATAAGAATAGGACCCTGAGTTGTTGCCGAACGTTTCCTTCATGGCGAACGTCATCGACCCGTTGACTGTTGGCAAAAATGTAACCCTGAGGTATCCCTGATCCACTGTGTGGTTGATGATTTCTGGCAGGAAGAAACCCGATGAATTTGTTATGATGAACTGGAAGGTTGAATTCTGTATCTGCGATGGCGTCAGGAGAGTTCCGTTCCTGAATTCCGGATCCAGAAGCCATGTTGCATTCTGCCCCGGTATCAAATTCCCCGGCTGGCTGATGGGGTTCAGGATTATGCCATGGTTCGTGCTGTTTATGGCCTGTTCCGTTATC
>JAHEAD010000036.1 GCA_019721075.1 Candidatus Sysuiplasma jiujiangense | reverse complement strand
GCGAGTCGATGAGGCTGCGTGTAATGCTGGCTTTTCCTGTTTTCCTTATATATACTCATTCGATCCTAGTACTTCTGTTACGATCGTCTTCGGAGATACGGCTGCAGTAAGCGCAGCGCACTGTATCACCGTTTAACCTCATCGGTGAGGGAAACGTATTTTACTCCTGGATGCCATGGACCGCGCAGGAACACCCGAAAATCTTTTAAAATATAAAGAGGGGAAAACATGAGTTCGAATGTATCAGGTTCGCCACAGAGTGCCTCCAGACCGTCCCACAGAAATGCCCTGATTGCGATCGTGGTCGTTGTAATCCTGATTATAGCTGCGGTATCAGTTTACGCCGTGCTGCAGACAGGCAAAAAGACGGCACCGAACGACATACTCATAGGGACGCTGTATGCAAGCTCCGGTTCATTCGCGCAGCTTTCCGGATATCAGCTTTCCGGACTCAAGCTCTGGATAAACCAGACGAATGCGGCAGGAGGCTTATATGTCTCAAGCTATGGGAAGAAGCTGCCGCTCAAGCTTGTCACCTACGATGATCAGAGCAGCACGACAACTGCGACGACCGATTACACGAATCTCATCACCGTCAACCATGTCAACATACTGGTTGCAGATTTCGGCTCAACGCTGACTGCGCCCGCAATCTCCATTGCACAGGAGCACCATGTCCTTCTCTTTGATCCGACTGCTTCGACACCCGGGTTTTTCACTGCTTCAAATCCCTATGTTGTGGATCTGTCGATACTAGTTTCCTCCGAATGGCCGCTTGTCCTTTCGCAGTACCTCATAACCCACCGGACATCCATTTCCCGGATTGCAATACTCTACACGGATCAGGCATTCACGGCTGCACAGGCAAGCACCATCGACAGCCAGCTGACGGCCGTCGGCATAACGCCTGTCTACTACCAGTCGACTTCCGCCAGCAGCGCAGCGGAGTATTCCACACTGCTCCAGTCCATCAATGCGACATCCCCCCAGGCAGTCATAGAACTGGGCTACCTGGACAATGACATATCGTTCTACAGTGCGATGGCGGCAGACAGCATCCATTTCCCCTTCGTGTTCACCATATATTCCGGACTTTCATATTCGGCAGTCCTTTCTCAGTCACCTTCGGGGAGTCTCAATTACACCTACACATATGCCTCACCTCCGTTTGTGCAGTACACGAACGTTACGCTCGGCCCTACAACCTCCCAGTTCGTGTCTGACTGGCAATCGCTGTACGGAACGGTGCCAAACTTCAATGACATTGCAGGCTACAATGCAGGACTGCTGATAGGGAAGACTATTTCGGTGGCCGGAAATCTGAACCAGCTTGATCTCAGGCACGCTGCAAACCAGCTTTCGGGCAACACGACGACGCTCGAGGGACCTTTTGTGATTAACACGTCCACAGGCGCACAGCTGGGAATGCCTATGGACCTCATGCAGTACCAGCCCGGCCCGTCTGGCCTTAATCCGGTAGTAATATACCCGGAAAACGTGGCAACAGGTACGGCCATATATCCTGCGCCAGGAGTCGTGACGGCAAATGACAATTCGGCGGTCCAGGCAACGAATGCTTATTCCGGCTCTCCGATGCAGCACCGGGACTCCTTCAGACTGGAACAGTTTCCGGCGCTGATGCTGGCAAAGGAGGATTCTCGTGTGAACGGTGCCTGAACTCAGGGCTCGAATTTCGGATAAAGTGCCTCTGACATGCAGCTGTTCCTTGACGCCTTCATCACGTCGCTGATTTACGCCGCTTTCTTTTCGCTGGCGGCGCTGGGTCTCAATCTCATATTCGGTGTGATGAGGATCGTGAATCTCGCGCACGGACAGTTCATTGTGTTCGGCTCTTATGCCGCCATTCTGCTGCTGTCAAGCTATTCGGTCAATCCGCTCATGGCACTGCTTTTCATTGTGCCTGTTTTCTTCCTCGCAGGCATACCGCTCTATTATCTTCTCATCCCCAGGCTCCGCAAATCAGGAGATCCCGAAATGAGTTCGTTCATCCTCTTCTTCGGCCTCTCCTTCATCATGGAAGGGCTGGCGATTCAGTTTTTCGGTGTTGATTACAGGACCCTTCCCTACAGCTCGTTCAGGCCGCTGCACGTGAGCATTGCAGGAAGCACAATCCCCTTTGCATGGGTTGTCACTGCGGCAGTTTCAGTTTTATTCATACTGGTAATTTACGCATATCTCTACCACACCAGACTCGGACTGCAGACAAGGGCACTTATGATAAACAGGGATGAGGCCGCAGCCAATGGCGTAAATGCAGGAACAGTTTCGGCGATTGCGTTTTCCACGGGAGTGACGCTCGCTGCAATTGCCGGGGCGTTTTCCTCGTTCATCAGTTATCCCACCTCCCCGGACATAGGCGCAACCTTTACGCTCATTTCGTTTGCCATCATAATCATCGGTGCACTGGGTAATCCGCTGGCAACGCTTGCCGGTGGAGTGGTTTTTGCCTTTGCGTACGGCTACACCGAACTCTATCTGCCCAACATCTCGTCCCTGGTCCCGTTCGTTGTGCTCATAGCAATAATACTTGTCAGGCCTACCGGCCTTCTCGGGAGGAAGGTCCGTGAATTTTAGGGGATTTTTTCTCTCCGGAGGAAGGGGCATCAAAACGGATGCGGTCAAAATAGCTGTCCCGCTGGCGGCGATCTTCACGCTCGGTCCGGTTGTGACAGGCAACCAGAGCATACTGATGGAACTCGCTGTCTTTGTCATACTTGCCGACGCGCTGAACATCGTTTACGGCTTCACCGGTTATCTGCCGTTTGGATTCGGTGCGTTTTTTGCTGTCGGCGCATACGGAACGGCAATAATGATAGCGCATTATTCGTTCCCGGTGGGAATTGCGCTGCTCGTCGGCACATTTCTTTCCTGCGTCCTTGCACTAGTCTTCACGCCGCTCCTGAGGCTGTCCGGAGCATATTTTGCCATAGCAAGCCTTGCAGCGTTCGAGGTCCTCTATCTCGCAATCGGCAACACGTCGCTGACCTCCATTACAGGGGGCCCATATGGAATTTCATTCATTCAGGCATATTCGCCCAATGTGGACTATGCGGTGACCGCGGCTGTTGCTGTGGTGTCTGCACTCACAGTGGTGCTTCTGGCCAGATCGTATTTTGGAATTGCACTGAAGGCGATAAGGGAAGATCGTTTTGCTGTCGAGCTTGCAGGCGTAAACAGCCTGCGTTACAGAAACTATGCATGGCTGCTCTCAGCATTTTTTTCGGGACTTGCAGGCGGCCTGTTCGGCTGGTACCTCGGTTTCTTCTATCCTGAAGCGGTATTTTCGCTTACCGACTATTCTGTGCTCATCATAGTCTTTGTTCTGTTCGGCGGAAGGGGGACGGCATTCGGCCCGGTAATAGGCGCAATAATACTGTTCGCCGTCTATGAGGTGCTCATACTCTATTTCAGCAATCTGCTGCTCATAATATTCGGTCTGCTGCTTGTGCTGCTGATACTGTTCATACCGGATGGAATTGTCCCCATAATACGCAAACATTACGGAGGCATTTCATGAAGGAAAACAGCACTGTTCTGCTTGAAGCCAGGGGAATAACAAAGACATTCGGAAAGATGGAGGCACTGAGCAATGTGCATGTCGGCGTCGAAAAGGGGAAAATACTTGCACTCATAGGCCCGAACGGTTCCGGCAAGACGACGCTCATCAATATCGTTTCCGGTCTGCTTTTTCCGGACGAGGGGGAAATTCTTTTCGAGGGGAAAAATATATCGTCACTACCGCCGCACAGAAGATCGCACCTCGGAATAAACAGGACGTTCCAGATACCCCATCCGTTCGGCGGACTCACCGTAATGGAAAATGTTGAGATTGCTGTCCTTTTCGGTCAGGGAAAGCGGGATCCGACCGGCAGGGACATGGAGTCCGCCGTGGAGGGGATACTGAAACTTACCGGCCTCTCATCCTTCGCAGAGAAGAAAGCGGAAACACTGAACACCGGTCAGAAGAAAATGCTTGACCTTGCAAAGGCGCTGGCAACGAATCCGCGTGTGCTGCTCATAGATGAGCTTGCGGCGGGTCTCGGTGCGTCGGAGATGGACAGCGTCGTAAAACTCCTCAGGGAAATTGCAAAGAATATCGATGCGGTGGTTGTTGTCGAGCATGTAATGAGCTTCATCAGGAGAGTCACGGACGACGTCGTGGTGCTTGATGCGGGCAGGAAGATTTTCGAAGGAAGTTTCGAGGATGCGGTGCATGACGAAAGGGTAATGGAGGTCTATCTTGGAGCATCAAGAACTGTTGGAAATTAGAGGTGTCTCCTCCGGCTATGGTGCAATACAGGTCACCTGGGACTGCACATTGAGCGTAGGGGCCGGGGAAACAGTTGTCATTCTGGGCTCAAACGGGTCAGGGAAAACAACGCTGCTGAAGGCCGTTGCAGGGATGCTCCCCCTTTTTTCAGGATCGGTTATGTTCGATGGGGAGGATGTGACGAAGCTTCCCGTCTACAGGAGGGCCAGACTCGGCCTGTCGTACGTATCGGACAGCAGCATCTATCCGTCCATGACAGTAAGGGAAAACCTGCTGATGAGTTCGCTGAGAAGCGGCAGCAGATTCGGCGAGAAGATCGAAAGGGTGCACGGACTGTTTCCGGATCTCCTGGCATTCGACAGGCAGAGGGCTTCGGCGTTGAGCGGCGGTCAGAGGAAGATGCTGATGGTTGCAAGGGCAATCATTGCGGAACCGAAACTGCTTGTAATGGACGAGCCGTCAAGCGGTCTCTCTCCGCTGTTCACCGAAAAGATCATTGAAGTGCTTTCCACCCTGAAGAAGGAGGGGTTACCGATGCTTGTTTCGGAACAGAATATCGAATTTGCCGGACTTGCCGACAGGTTGCTCGTCCTCGATCATGGCAGGATAGTATTTTCGGGAACGAAGGAGGAAGCCGAAGAGAACGATTCAGTGAGAAATGCCTATTTTGCGATCTGAAACACGCCCCGGCAATCAATCTATATTGGAGGGACAATTCGCCTATCGTGCAGGGTGAGAGGCATTTCGATGTCGCTGTCGTAGGCGGAGGTGTCCTTGGAACATGCATTGCCTACTGGCTGACATCGCTTTTTGAGTGCAGCGTTGCGCTGGTGGAAATGGAGGCAAATGTTGCGGTTCACGCATCTTCACGCAACACCGGTGTTGTCCACAGGCCATTCTATCTCGACCCTGCAAGGAAGAGGATCTTTGCCCTTTCTGCACAGAAATCCTACGGAATGTGGAAGCGGCTGTCTGAAATCGCCTCCCTGCCCTGGAGGCAGCATGGAACGCTCGAGGTCAGCCCTGGAAGCGAGGGCGTACCGGGACTCGAACGCTACATGAAATGGGGCATGGCAAATGGAATGAAGGAGGGGGAACTTCTTCTTCTTGACAGAAATGGTGCGGGCGCCATCGAACCGGATGTGAAGTGCGAGGCAGCGCTTCTGTGCATCACTGATACTGCTGTCGACTACGGTGCCTTCACAGCGGCGGTGAAGTCAATAAGCGAAGGAAACGGACTCCGCCTCCTGCTGAACAGCAGATTGACCGGTGTTCACAGCAGTGAAGGCAAAACCATTCTTTCGCTCAGGAGGGATGGCGGTGATGCGATTATCACATCAGATCTGCTCATCAATGCAGCCGGCGGAAATGCGGTGGACATTGCGCACTGGATGGGGGCGGGGATGCAATACACGGATCTTCACTTCAGGGGAGATTACTGGAAGGTTCTTCCGGGACGGCTGCCGTCAGTAAGGCATAACATATACGCTGTGCCCGAACATTCGGAATTTCCATTCCTTGATCCGCATTTTGTCATACGGCATGACGGAGGAAGAGAAATCGGCCCCAACGCCGCAATGGTTGCCGGACCCTATCAGTACGCAGGCATGACCGCAGGATTCAGGCAGCTGATTTCAAAGGCGTTCGAGAGACCGCTCCTCCCGAAGGCAAAACTTGCGATCAGCAGGGAATTCGTTTCACTTGCAAGATCGGAATGGAGGAGCTCACTTTCAAAGGATGCCATGTGCGAACGGGTGAGGAAATTCATTCCGCTTCTTGAACCCGGCATGCTCGGAGACAGAGGATTTGGAGGCATAAGGAGCAACCTGATTGACAGAAACGGTTTCGTTCCCGAGGCAGTCGTGTTAGAAGGCGGAGAATCGCTGCACATACTGAACTACAATTCACCCGGGGCGACGGGAGCACCGGCATATTCGGCATATCTGGTAGGGCAGCTCGCGGGCCGCGGACTGCTGGAGCGATTCCATCCCAGGAAGGACAGGGACAGGCTTTGGAACAGTGACGCTGTTGCCTCACCCTGCTGACACGTTCCGGAGGCGGGAGTCTTATGGCAGTGGTTAAACATTTTACCTGATTGAAGGGGACAGAATTTTATGTGCGGACTCACAGAATCGGCAAACAGCAGTCCGCACTGCTCCGATTTATCGTCCGGATACCGCCGGAGAATAAACAAATGCCGCTGCCGAATTGCCAGAGGACAATAAGGCGCAAGTCAGACCACTAGGCTTTGGGACAAAATTCCTCCGAAGCCCGGAAACAGGCCGTCACACCGGCTGCTATGGGCACACGTATGCACTCGAAAATTTAACGTTTGTGAATGAATCGTTCGCAAAGCAGAAAAAGGCCTTTGTGCATTACCCGTTCATTGAGTGAAGACAGCACCAGGAAAGGGAGACACCTCCGGTCGAAGGAACTGAGGGAGGTAGCATCCTCGGTCAGGAACGGCACATTCACATATGAAGCAAGACCGAAGAAGTCTGTGGACTGGGCCTCATATGACGAGGCACAGATCAACGAACTCGCGGACATGCTCAATTCCATCAGGGATATCGTGGATGAGGCATGCGCGAGAATTGCTGAACGCCCGCCGG
>JAHEAD010000035.1 GCA_019721075.1 Candidatus Sysuiplasma jiujiangense | reverse complement strand
TGGCCCGCCTGCGTTCCTCCTCACGGTGCTCAGACTTCTTCACTTTTCATCACTTGATCCGAGTCCGTAGAGGAGAGAAAACGTTGCGAAAATGAGCAGAACGAAGAAGAGGATCGTATAGGTGGTGCTCACCTTGAAGTAGCCTGCCGATATGAAATTTCCTGCGACAGCGAGAAACATGATCTCCTGAATCCTGTTTCCCGTGAGCAGCTCATAGCCGATGAAGAGGAGAAGGAAGAGGCCTATGAGGAATGATATCGGGCGCATCAGAGCGCTCCTATCGTGTGCTTGTAAAGGTAAGAGCCGGTTGAACTCAGGGCGCCCGTTATAGCATTGACGATTGCATGGACAATGCCTTCTATCACGGTCGAGATGCCATTGGCAAATGACGAGAATATCGAGCCGAAGGATCCTGCGACTCCAATGCCAACCGGGCCGAGTGCCGACGAGTCAAAGACGATGGCATATACGATTGCGATAATGATGACTGCAAGGATAATATAAAGAATGAGTTCCGCCGCAACGGAAGAACCCTTTGGCTTAGGTGCTAAAATATTTTCACCTCATGACAAAAAGATAAATTTTTTTGGTTGAAAGCACGGTCATATACAACCGGGCCTTCAGGACCCACAGGCTCGACAGCGCATGGCTTATCCAGTTGAAGAACGCGGATATTGCCTGCGCTATGCCGTTGAAGAACGCGGTGATAGGGGATGCGAAACCCGAGACGATCCCGACACCGATTCCCGCAACTGCCTGCTGGTCCAGATATAAGGCGAGGAAGACAGCTGCCGCAAGCACGACGGCTACGAGAATGAAAATCTCGTCTGTCGTCAGCTCGAAGCCAGAAGATACTTCCTCTTCCTCATCTGCCAATCAGATCACTCCCTGTGCTCTCTTGGACGCAGCTTGTACCTCTTCGTGTTCAGCACGCCGATGACGGTCAGGAAGAGCGCGAATACCACAACGTACCATCCAAGGAGAGATCCAAGGACGTTCGCCGATGCGGCATAGTTCGCGTAGATTGTTCCATCAGGCACCAGTATGTTAAGGAGTATGCCCAGAGCCTCGCCAACCAGGAATACGAACGCCGTATAGTGGTATTTCTGCCTTGTGGCGACTGCAGTGTACGCGAATGTGAGCAATCCTCCAACGAGCAGGCCCATCGTTGCACCGCCATAGCCGAAGAGCGGAGATATGTTTCCCATCTCACCGACGACCGCGAAGATGAACAGGCCTACCGCACCGATTATGATTGCAAGCGGAAGCTCGTTCCGGGCCTGCTTCGCTGCTGATCTTTCTTCCTCATCGCCGTAGTGCTCAGGCGTGGCGTACCACAGGAAGAGCGTTCCCAGCAGGAGGAAGGCAAGCATGAAATAGCTGACGAGATCCACGAGGTTGAAGCTCACTGATGACTCGAAGTACTGGGTGAAGGTGAAGCTGAATGCCGTTGTTGCATTCACGGATGAGTTGACTTCCAGCTGGTACTGTGCCGTTCCGGACCATGGAGATGCGAATAGTTGTAGAAGGTTGACAGCCGGGTTATGGCCAAAGAGATCCGTGCTCGGACCGTAGAGCGAGAAGTTCAACGCATATCCTGTTATGCCCTTGTCGCTTATCGAGGTCGTGCCGGAGTCGTTGACATACTGGCCGAAATACTGGTACAGGTTCGTTATCTTTCCGCCGGAACTTGTCAGGTCGGTGTACTCATAATACGCACTCTTCACCAAGAGATCATACACGGATTGCGATGAGTTGTCGGTCATTATTATGACCCGGTCGACCGTGAACTTCACGGGGAATGTCGCCGTTATGGCGTCTGTTCCTGCTCCCGTAAGGGTCGCCTGCTTCCATGTGTGCGCTGTCGTATTAAGGCCCCAAATCTCGGATACCTCATTTCCAACGTTATAGTCCTTTACTACGTTCAAACCGCCGTTGCTTTTTGCCTGCGCAGCTTCCCCGCCAATGACGAGGATACCAAATGCACCTGCGAAGACAATAAGCAAGCCTATTATTATTACCCAAAGTCTTGTGTTTGTTTTCATGTCTCAGGAATCCAACAGGGAGATCGCCTGTCCGAGCCACTGGAATGTAACATCAGAAAGCCGATTCCTTGAGAGATTATCCCTCCATTTTTCCTAATTCCTGGGAAAGAAGCCATCCAAGTTTCTGGGGCTCGATAGCTCACTTCCCCAGAAACTGTGAATGGATATATTCAATGGGTTATATATACATTCATCTGCGGCGAATCATGATGTATATACCGACAGCCACACCTGCTGCCGACGCTGCAAGGAGGATATAGAAGACATACGCGGGGAAGAAATTCATTGGAGGATTGGGCTGCACAGGTTGGTATGGAGGAGGCGCAGCGATGGAAGGCGAAACCTCGAATACAGGGTCCAGTGGCATCGTGGCCGGATCGTAGGTTATGTTGACTGTCCCTGTAGAGCTGACGTTGTTGAGCACTATGGTTGTTCCAGACACATTGCTGATCATGAAGACATTATAAGACCCGGGTGCCAGAAGATTGAAAGAAAGAGTAACATTAGGCGCAAGTGCGGAGGATGTCGAGATAGAATACACTGTTGGGCTCATGATAACGAACGAGTATGAATAGGAGGTGCGGGGAACGGATAGGACCGGACCTGAATCCATAAGAAGGCTCGTGTTGTTTACCCCAATATCTGTGATCATCGATTTGACACTTACTGCGGTTCCACTAAGATTTGCGGTGAAAGAATAACTGTATGTACTGTTCGTGCTGGCCCCCCAGTATTGTGTATATGTTCCATTCTTATCTGAAACCGTAATAAAGAAAGAATATGAGGTTCCAGACAGATACTCAGACAGCGTATGGGCAGTCTTGTTCAACGTGAATCCGGAAGAATAGTTGGTGATGTTTCCCTGATTGATCTCATAGGTGTAGTTATAGGTGGAATCCTGATAGAAGAAGGTTTCGGGAGTTGAATATATGTAAGGCTTGTTGAGGATTGTCAACGTGAAATTCTGGTAGGTCAGCAATGTGGTTACGTTGGTGGCATTGTGATAAGTAATCGAAAGATTGACCCAGTAGCTGCCTGTTGAAAGAATGCCAAACACGGTCTGTGCTGCCGTGTCATTCACCGTATTGCCACCTGTCATGTGCAGGGATGCATTCGTCTTGAGAGTCCAGTTATACGGTGCCGATATTGATGCTGGATATTCATAAGGTGTCTCGTTGTACCATGTAGTGATCGGACTCGAATCAAAATGCACCGAAGGAGGCGTTGAGGCATTCGCTTGCGGTACCGCAATCATTCCCACAAACAGAAGGAAAAGTATCGGAACCACAAGCAGCCTCATCTTCATTTTTTCAGCATCTCCAATTTCTCTCGCTGCAGCTTCCTGAACTCTTCAATTGTGTAATCTTTTCCTTCATGCGTGATCCTCAAATCACCTGAAATGTCCTTGACGGTCTCAAACGGTGGCTTCTGCCCCTGTGGAACCTTGATTCCGGGCATTATCTTTGAGAATTCATCAGGTGAGTATTCCTGCCCATTCATGAATACCTTGCCATCATGCATCTCTATTTTGTCGGAACCATCAGGGGATAACTTTCCCTTGTGCTGTGCCATCTTGCTTTGATTCTTGATCTGATTCACGTAGGCAACTGCAATGTTTGTCCATTTTACTTTTTCAGGCAGATTTGGATCATTCCAGATTTCTTTGAAGAAATAGTTTGCCCATCTTTCATGTGATTCTGATCTCGGAAATCCACTGTCCATGACATTTTTCCATGTGATTTTGTATTCCTCGATATGTTTATGAAATTGATGGGTTTTGCCTTCCCATTCACACAGTGCTACAGGACATTTAATTTTCATTTCAATCACTCTGCAAATGGCGTAGCTGTTGCAAATGTTACACCTGATCCTGTGAATGAATAATACCATCCTGCTGGAACTCTTAACCTGATTATCTGTGTTGATGTTGAAGATGTATCTCCACTCACATACTGGTTGCTTATTGCAGTTGGCGTATCTGTTGAACCCTTTGCTATCGTAACGTATCCTGCTGTTCCAGATGTTGTTGCATATACTGGCAGGTCTATTTCTATGTCATATGGATTGGTATTTTGATAAACTGTTCCACTTACAGGTGGATTTGCAGATATGGAAACAGATGGAAGCGTCAGTGTGCCGGATGATGGATTTACACCTTCAGCGGATAGTTTTAAAACAGTTAAATTCGTGGTATCTAACAATGATTTGGTCTGTGTTGTGCTTGTGAATAACCCTTTTATGGTTATCATGTTAATGGTTGAAGCAGATGATGCACTGATTAAGGCTGACCCTGACAATGTTCCATATTCTACATTTTCCAGATACAGATTTGTCATTGTTGCTGCTCCTATCGTAAAAACAAATCCCATGCAGTTCCTAACACTTAAAAGGACTGTTCCATAAGTTACACTGACTGGGCAAGACTGCAATCCATCTAATTCTGTAACAAATGTGCCAATGCTCGTATTTGTCAAGTTGATTGGTTGATATGACACGCCACCTATCCATTGATTTAGTTCGTTTGCAAGAACTGGCCCAGTGTCAGACGATTTTGTCGTATCCCATACATTGAGCAGGAGAACGTATGCCATTGCCTTAAGCACCATCGAATTTACAGACCATGTTGCAGGGTAAACATTTATGTCTTTTAATATCATGTTTGTTTGTCCTGCATTGCTTGACCCCGACCAATCCGCATTTAGCCAACCGTTTGGCGTGTATCCTGCTCCTGCATTTGGAGAAAATCCCTCAAAAGAAAACATACCGTATGAATTATCTGGAGATATAGTAATTCCCCATTCGTTATCAAAATTGAAGTTTAGAATAGTATTCTGTATTCCCCGTCCTCTGACTGTCAGATTCGGCCCATAAACACCTGACGGAGCAGCCGAGATTGTAATTGGGGCATCTATCTCAAATACATCACCATCCAGATAAATTGCGTCAGTTAACAGTGATTTTCCACCATTACCATTAATAGTAGTGCCAGAATTATATATATAATTCACAGCTTCCTGTATCCCTGATGTCTGCGTCAGTGATCCGTCTGCCTGTAATGAACCCGGCCCGAAACCACCAGTGCCATCGTTGGGCAATACAGATAAACCGTTAACAATTCCTTTAGATGTAACATTAACATTGCCATTGTTGATTTCAGATGAATACACAACTCTATTCTGAATTGAATCATAATGCGCCGTAACACCTGCATCTGATCGATACCACATTTGACCTGCAACAGGATTCGCAGGATCGGATGTAAGTGCAGGTAGTATCAACCCCTGTGAGGTCAGTATGGTCTGCGTATCAGGTGAATTTGATCCCTTCGACTGTGAGGAAATGTCGATGAATTTCCCAGCACCTGCAGCTATGGCACCGACAACGGCAGCCCCAACGGCTATCTTCTTGACTGCCCTTCGTCTTTCATTTCCACTTAGCGTGGTGCTTTCCGTCATGCAGGACTGGTGCGAATAATACCCTGTGTCTTGATGGAAAAGAAACAGGTCACCCTTTGCGAGAATCTTCTTTCCACAGAGATAACATCTAACCTTGCGACCACCACGTACCAACCACTTCGATTCTTTATGCTTCCACATACACATAACTCCTTTTTCGTACTTCCATGAACTTTCCGAGATATATACCAGAAAAGTACAAGCCTGAAAATATCAATCCCATTGCAGTTTCTATGAGACCACCAGTCGCACCCGGTGATATGATCCATGCGGCTATGAATGAACCTGCAACCGCATACCTCCATTTCGCCTTTAGGAACTGAACATCAACTATGCCGAGATAAACGAGTGCAGAGATTATCAGTGGCATCTCAAACACGAGACCCAGAGAAAATATGATTGTCAATAAGAGACCAATCAGCTTCTGTGCAGATACGGTTGGTTCAACGCCCATTGCCGGATCCAGGATTGCTGTAAAATGGAACATCAGAGGTATCAGGAGATACCATGCAAACGACATTCCAACGATGAACATGATGGTTCCGGGAATAAGGGATAATTTGAGGAGCCGCTTCTCCCTTTTTGACATTCCCGGAATGATGAAAGCAAACACATTATAGAGAATATAAGGAAGCAATATCATGACTGATATCACAACTCCAAGAAACAGATCCGTAAAAAGCGACTCAAAAGGTGAGATCGTTATTATCTTCACGCCGCCTATATTCTCTGAAATAAGCCTGAACACGTAAACGGTGAATGAACCTGTGAGACCGAATGTCAGTTTCAGTGGATTGAACATGAATACAGTTAAAAGAACGATGACGAAGGCTATGCCTATGTGCTTCAGTCTCTGAAACAACTCGGAGATATGCGGTTGCAGTTCATCGAGCATGCCTTCGCCCATTTACATTACCCTTTCTTTATTTCTGCTGCTGTGTTCTTGACATCATTTGCAGGCTCAGCAACAGATTTCTTTATTTCGTCGAGTTCCTTCTGTGCTTCCATTTTGCCTTTTTGGAACTCCCCTGTTGCTCTTCCAAAACTTCGTACAATATCCGGGAATTTCTTGTAACCGAATAATACGACTATTATGCCTGCTACTATGAGTATCCCTGTTATTGAGTCATACATTTATGTTCACCTTTGTTTTACGGTATTACTAATTCCTGGGAAAGAAGCCATCCAAGTTTCTGGGGCTCGATGGCTCGCCTCCCCAGAAACTGTGAATGGATATATTCAAGTGGTTATATATACATTCATCTGCGGTATATGATGACGTTCCATGATCTGCCGTCAGAGTTTATGTGGGGGGTCGTAATTTCTACCACTATCGAGAGGCATTCCCTGATGTGGTACCGGATCACCTTGTAAGGAATATCCAGCTGATAGGCGAGTGCCCTTCCGAAAATTTTCCTTCCGGGTGGAATGGCCTCAAGGATGACATTATCAATCTGGTGAGTGAATGGCTTGACCTGATCCTGAAGCTGCAATCACTTCACCTCAAACATCTGTTTCTCCTGTATGGTCTTCCGGATGAACTCGGGGCTTGGCTTTGAATAGTACTTGAGAATTGTGGCTGCTGTATCAC
>JAHEAD010000034.1 GCA_019721075.1 Candidatus Sysuiplasma jiujiangense | reverse complement strand
AGGACTGATGTAAAAGATAAGGCGGATGGGGATGGAAAGTAATGACGAAGGCACAGCACCTGGTGACGCGTGCGATGACGGTGATGATACCGTTTCTAACGTTGTTCCTCTCTCTGTTCCTTCTGATCTCGATACAAACCTACTCTCCACGGGTATGTTTTTGTCCGATCCGCGGACAGGGTCTGAACTACGATTTCTTTCCCTCGTTCGGTGTTACCCGTTTTATCACCGAGTGGCTGCTTTTCGCGATTGCGATTTTATCGGCCCTGACCGCAGTCTTTACTGTAATCGGCTTCAACTGGGCGGTCAAGCGATCTGGCGGTATCAATCGCCTGGAAACTGTTGTGCGTGTCTCGACAGCCTGTTTTGCTGTTTTAATGGTATTCCTGTCATACTTCTATACCACATGGTGGCTCCTGTCCGATCAGGCCGCATCCGGAGCAATTCCTGGATTTATCTCAATTCTCCTGCTGACTGCCGTCGCCCTCCTTATATTCGTAATGGCGCAGGTGAGGCCTAAGGGAAATTTTAACAGGAGGTCCGGTTCATCTCCAGCGATGGGAGTGCAACTACCGGGAGGCCATGCAGCCTCGCTTCTCTACCTGGCGTCTGTGACCGTACTGGCAGGAATTCTTGTGCTGCTGCTTGAGTGGCCGTTTATCAACCCCTCAGTATGGTCGGAAAGACCGGCCTGCTGCTATGCAGGCATTCCTTATTTAACAGGGTGGCCAATCTGGCTGAGTTTCACCACCATCGTGCTCATCCCTTCACTCTCCCTGCTTTACATGTGCATTATTGCATTCATGAACAAAGCAGGCAGTGCAGGCAGGATGTGATACAATATTCATTGCCAGCAGGCACCGGCATTCTGCATTCTACGGCATTGGTTGCCGATATTCACACGAATTGCGCATTTGATGACTTTTCATACAAGATGTCACATACGAGTAATACGATCGGCCCCGTAACCCATGCAACGTTTTGTATGCAATAATGCCTGGCCAGCAACCGTAAACGAATCCGTGCGGGGCATACAGAACCTTTTCGCTTCACGCAGGGCAGCTCAGGCCATTTCCCGGGCTGTCGAAACCAAGTTGTCTGAATGTCTCTGAGTCTGATAATCTTTGTCTTTGTAATAGGAGAAACGGCAACGACGCCCTTCTAAATCGACAATACAGAATGGTTTAGGCAAGATGCCGCAAGTCCTCAGCCCATCAGGAAGGTGCTGTTAAATCGGTGAGACTATATTACACAAGGAAATGGATTCAGATGAGGACGAGAATCAGGGATTTGGGTATTGTGATCGGCGCTCTCGGAACCGGCCCTCTCAACAGGATCAGTGACGTGAGAGGTGTAACCGTGGGTCACAGGACACTTGTTTCAGGCAAAGGCAAACTCGTCCCCGGCAGAGGGCCGGTAAGAACCGGCGTTACTGTGATAATGCCGCATCAGGGGAATGTCTGGAAGGACCGTCCTTCTGCCGCATGGTCAACGATCAACGGCTGCGGAGAACTTACCGGTGCGCTGGAATTGGATGAATTCGGCTCTCTTGAGACACCTATCGGTTTGACAAACACTATGTGCGTTCACAATGTGGCTAATGGGCTGATAAGCCACGTTCTGGAAAAAAATGCGCAGGCTGGCATTACGGAAAGCACTGTTGTTCCGGTAGTTTCAGAGTGCGACGACTCTTTCCTCAACGATTCCAGAGGTATGCACGTCCGACCCGAACACGCTTGCGAGGCCATCAGTGCGGCCTGCGAGAAGTTCGAGCTGGGAAACGTTGGAGCAGGCACCGGTACGACAACCTTTCAGTTCAAGGGAGGCATCGGCTCTGCTTCCCGAGTCCTCCGCTTTTCCGGGCACACATGGACACTGGGCGTACTTGTCCTTTCAAACTTCGGCAGCAGATGGCAGCTGACCATTGCAGGACGAAACATAGGCAGCAGTCTGGATTCAGGACTCAGTGCACATAAACGCGATGGCGGTTCCATAGTGACTGTGATGGCTACGGACGCTCCTCTTTCTTCACGCCAGCTTAAGCGTCTTTCAAGAAGAGCGTTTCTCGGGATCGCGAGAACGGGGTCATTCGCCTCAAACGGAAGCGGCGATATATCTGTCGCCTTTTCCACTTCAAACAAAATTGTATATTCCGCGGCAGCTGAGAGGAGAGATGTAAGGGAATACCGGGAAATATCGGAGGAAAAGATGAATACGCTTTTCCAGGCTGCAGTGGAAGCAACTGAGGAATCGGTTCTGGATTCCATGTTCTGCTCGACAACAGTTGAAGGCAGGGACGGCCATGTCTCGGCAGAAATTCCAGTTGACCGGGTGTTGAAAATTTTAAACAAAAGTGCCTGAATGAGCGGAAGATGAGGACCGTACGTTTTCTGCGTTCGCAGAGGAATATGGCAAAATTACCTGAGCGGCAAAGCAGGAAATTTACTGTAATTCCGGCCAGCGTTGCAGGGGGTTGAAACAACTCAGGACAAGCGCTTCCTTTTCTACAGATGGTCGCCAGAATCAGCCGTTTCGTGTCTTTGTGTCGCTCTCATTCTTACCGGAGGCGGCGAGTATGATGCTCCTCTCGGCTTTCCCGATCTTAAATGTTACGGGCCTTACAGACCTCGGTTACAAGAATTCTTTTCCCTCTTCGACGATCTACAGCGTCAACGGATACCAGGTTTCGACATTCCTTGGCAATCTGAGCGTGCGAAGGACTTTGACCTATGCATTCAATCAGTCTGAATACCTTTCAATGAACAACGTTTCAGGTATAACATTCGCAAAAAATGAGGCAGGATACATTCCTTCCGGCATCCAGGACTATCCCTCCAATATAACAAACCTGAGTTCAAACCCGTGGATGCCATACTACGACATGAAACTTGCGATGTCATACTGGAACTCGACCCCCTTCACGGGTCTCGGAAAGAACTCAATAGTTCTTCCGATATTCAACTCAATAGGAAACGCAGTACAGGACGCAATGATCACGGATTACTGGATACCTGCTATCGAGGCAGCAACGCAGGGGGTCGTCCAGCCTTATCTGGTGGATATCAATCCTTCGACTCTCTCCACGCTGACCACTGTGTCCTCTTCTCAGAATCCGTTGCCGGTTTACTATGACGGATGGGTAGCCGATTACGCCGATCCCTCTGATTTCGCAGGACCGTTTGCCCTTCCATACGGCATCTATTCCTATCCTGACGGCCTGTTCCAGGGAACAGGATTCAATACAACCACGAATCCTCACGAATGGAAACTCATCCATGAAATGTGGAATTTCACGGAGGCAGCTTTTGGCGTGACAAACACTACACAGAGAACACAGTATTACTTTGAGTCAAGCTACCTGTATTCTGAACTGGACCTTGCGGTGGGCATATACCAGAGCGTCGGAGTCCTGTATTACCGTTCGTGGATCAACCCGTCTTCTTTCACCTGGTCGCTGGCTCCTGGAATAGACGCGCTGACATGGATCAATTTCTTCGGAGTCCAGAAAAGCTAGTGCGGTTACTGCTGAATAGCCAGGCCTACGACCATATCTGCCCTCCACGGATCATATTTCCCGGCACTGTAAACTGGAGGTGCAATTCAACAGGCAAACGTCGGCGTCATTTCACGGATGTGCAATGCTTTCGATATGCGCCCCCGAAAGGTGCCACCTATTCGCCACTGAAATGCGCTCCAGAAATTCTGTTCTGGAGCCTTTTATTCACCATTTCATTCTAAACAATGAAAAGCACGTTATTTTTTATCATGCTTAGTTATTTAAACTGAAATGCAGATCGCCAAACCGGGGGAAAGGGGGAGATAAGGTATGCTCTATCCTGCTGTTAGTCTCGTTATGCTTACCACAGGCGGAGTGCTGCTGGTTGGCTCTCTCCTGATCAACATTGTTTACAACAAGGACTCGGGCATTGCAATCCTCGTAATAGGTCTCATAGTCGCGGGAATGGCGTTCGGTTCCATATTTCAACCAAATGCAGCTTCCGCCAACGTGGTAATACCGGGTGGCCAGGCAAATTATTTCATCTACTTCCTGTCTGCCTTTGCGAGTCCTTTTATCAGCCAGCTCATGCTCATAATCATATTCACCGGAGCCGGGCTGAAGATAGGTGCCCGTGACAGAAAGGCAAAGGCGGGGAGGCTGAGAAGAAATGCCGACGGCTGGCTCATGGGATTCCTGGACATTTTTCTTTCTGCAATAATCTTCATGTTCATTTTCAGCGCATTTCATCTGCCTCTGCTGTACGGCGCACTGTTCGGCGCGATTGCGGGCGAGACGTCGGCTACAGTCGTCATACCTTATGTCCTCAAGGTGAGCGAGAAGAGGGTCGAAGAGGGAAAACCAGAGAGAATATACAACCAGATCGCGGAGCTTCTGACAATAGAGTCTGCTGCAAACAGCGTAATGCTCCTTGTCATTGTGGATCTCCTTTTATTCTTCATAGGCACAAACGGCTCAACACCCACCTTTCAATCAGGAATTAGCGCGCTGTCACATGCGTTCGACTCGTACCTTCTCTTCCACTTCGTCAACATCATGGAGCTGATTGTCACTGCCGGAGGTTTCATCATCGCCACAGTAATGATTCTCAATTTTTTCCCGCGAACCCTTTTCACTCAGAAGGGAGGGAACGAGGAGGCGGAGATGAGTAAGGGTATGCTGCAGTACGGTCTGCTTCTCGGCTTTTCCATCATACTGTACGAGGTGCTTGAGCTTGAGGGACCGTATTTCGCACTTGACAGCTTCAGTACTGCGGTCGTCGGCCTCATTGCGCTCTTTCTTCTGAATTATGCGGTCGGGTTTTTCTTCCTTAAAAGGAGGAACGGGCTGCTTCAGTCTCCCGGACCGGACGGCAGGGAATACGGTCTGTCTGGCATGACCATGTTCCATGAAGAATTCGAGCAGATGGTGCGGATAGGCTTTTTCTTTGTCGTCGGAATGCAGTTTTACGGGAATTTGCTCTCTCTTTACGACGGAGGAGGATTTTTAAACAGCGGTGTGCCGTCGCTGTCCGTTCCCATTTTAGGCGGTCTCCCATACCGCGGTCTGATCGAAGGCGCCCTGTTTGTCGTGCTCTTCTGGGCTGTATTCATGATTCTGAGAAAGATAATCGGACTTGCGGGCAGGACAATGCTTTTCACAAGCAGGGCGGACAGGAACGACAGAGGCGTCGTTCAGATTGTCGAAGCATCTCTTCCGAGAGGAGCCACAGCAGTCGCTGTGGCATCACTGCTGCTGATTTCCGGCAACCGCTATTCAGGCATAGTCTACGATCTTGTAATGATTGCCGTCTTTGTCTCGATCTTCGAATTTCTCTATTATTCGGCGGGAAGGAAAGCACCGCACAGTGTAACTGCTCCTGCGGCTGTCTGAAACATTCTCTCAACAGGAAACTTTCCTTCTGCGCTGAAACTCATGCGGGAAATGTGGCACCTGGCGCGGAAAACACACTGCCAAGAATGCAATATTGCTTTATTTCATCCCCGCCGAGGTCTCTATTTTTGCGGCATCGAGACATCAACGGCAACCTCTATTCCGGACCTCACTGCACCAGCAACCACGCAGTAGTTTTCGAATATCTCCATGCATCTCTTTACCGTTCCACGAAACTTACCCACTTATTCCGTTGGATGTGGTGTTCATTTCCTGAATCACAGGCGGGCACTGAGCACACGGCTCTGTAACCTCCCGCCTCAAACAGGCGTTTAAACTCTCCGCCGAACTGGCGGCGAGCCCTGACAGATTGATCGCGGCGTTGAGGTCGCGATCAATCATCGAGTTGCACATCTCGCACTCGAATACACGCTCAGACAGTTTCAGTTCCTGTTTGACGTGCCCGCAGGCGGAGCATGTCCTGCTTGACGGATAGAACCTGTCGGCGACGACTATGCGTGATCCGTACCATCCGGCTTTGTATTCAAGCTGCCTTCTGAATTCACCGAATGATGCGTCTGAAATGGCAGCGGCAAGACGGTGATTGCACATCATGCCGCCTGCATTCAGGTCCTCAATCACTATGGCCGACTTGTTTTTCGCCAGCCATGTGGTCGCCTTGTGTATGGCGTCCTTGCGCATGTTCGATATCTTCAGGTGTGTTCTGTTCAGCCTGTGCACTGCTTTTCTGCGGCTGTTACTCCTTTTTACTTTTCTAGACACCTCTCTCTGCTGCCTTTTCAGTTTCCTGATGTATGTGGACAGTGATCTGGGGTTTTCGAATACTGTGCCGTCGGATACAGTGGCAAGGTTTTTGACTCCGAGGTCCACACCGCAAATACTGCCGCTGTTCTCCGGTACTGTGTGTTCCTCAATGACTGCGAGCGATACAAACCATCTGCCGCTCTGTTCGGAAACTGTTGCGTTGAGTATGTGCGTGTCTGCCGGAAGGTAGCTGCTTTCCTTCAGCCTCACAGTGCCGATGCGCGGCAGCTGTATTGCACTGCCAGACACATTTATTGTCCCCGTGAGCCTGAAAGAGCCACAGCCGTGCTTTCTTGACTTGAACTTCGGGAAATCGGCATCACCGTCAAAGAAGCGTGCGAATGCACCGTCGAGATTGCGCAGTGCCTCCTGCGGTGCGCACTTCGACACTTCGTACATCCATGCAAGTCCTGTTTTCTTGAGGCTGTTGAGTTCCCTGTGCAGTTCCATTGCGCTCGGTACATTGAAATGCACTTCAGGCATATTGTCCAGGGCTGCATTGACGTCGGTGTCATCGCATCCCGACAGCGTGCGGTCTTCGGCGAGCTTTCTGTTGAGCGCCATCGCATCTCTCTTCCTCTCAAGTCCCCAGTTGTATGCGAAGCGCGCTGTGCCCGCACTCTTAAGCAGCATTGTGCGCTGGTCATTGTTCGGCTTCAGTTCTGTTCTGTATGCACGGTTAATCTGCACTGCCTGCCGCCTCCAGCGCCTTCTTGGCACGGTTCCTGGCTGAACGCCTGCCATAGAGTCTCGCACAGAAGGATGTGAGTACTTCCGTCATGTCCCGCACAAGGTCATACTCGACTTCTGCAGTGTCTAACACCGTGAGGCGTCTTCCTGCGGCAGACATCGCGGCTTCGGTGTACTCCGAGCCAAACCGTGTGAGCCTGTCCCGGTGTTCC
>JAHEAD010000033.1 GCA_019721075.1 Candidatus Sysuiplasma jiujiangense | reverse complement strand
GCAAGCACTAAATTTCCTCCGTAAAGTCCGGGCTTGGCTTCCTCCGTAAGGGAGGAAGCGGAAATGGCTAAGAAAAATAAGGGTTCAAGCGCCGGTAATACGGCAAAAGGTTCTGCAAAGACGAAGAAAAGTATACCCACGCACGTTGGGAAGTGGCCCATAGGGGGGCTTGTTGTCGGGCTTCTGGCAACGCTGCTGCTGTTTGTGGGCCTGCTGGCGAAACCCACGTATACCATAGTCGGCCACGTCGTGGTTTTTAATGACGGCATAATCGCGCCTGCAATCATATTCGGAGCCGTCGTGTGGGCTGTCATCGAGACCCTGACGCCTCCGGGGAAAAGCATCCTGGATCTCATCTGGAGGGCGTTCGCTGGCTTTTTCATTGGAGGGTTGATAGGAGGATTCCTGGGCTATGAGTTCGGCTTTGCCCAGTACATTCTCGTTCCGGCTTACAATGGCAATGAGGCAGCGATCCTGTATCTCGTGTCTATCCTGATATTTGGCCTCGTTGCCATATGGGATGCGGCATGGTCAGACAGGAAGGGATACATGGGGCAGAAGGGATCAAAGGTAAAATCCCTTAATTTCAAGGAATCTGGAACGGGCAAGGCAGCAAGGAAATTCCTTGGGCTGTTCATTGCACTCATATCAGTTTTCCTCATGATCTTCCTCTCTGCCGGCGTAGGTCATGCCCTCGTGGCGGGAAGCGACAACTCACCGGTTCTGCAATCCGAGTCCATTACATCATACGTTTATGGGTCATCCGGGGCAATACCATTTGGCCAGGTGAACGGCACTGCCACGTTTGACTTTCCATCGTCTACCATAGGCAATGTCACCACATACTCAAGCCAGGTATGGGTCCGTACCAATCTCACAGTGGCTGAACTGAACAACTTCGCTGTTTCCAAAATCTCCATAGCAACTTCCGATGCACATCCTGCGAACGTCTCCCTGGGCACAGGGTACAACGTGTCAAGCTTTCAGCCATTTGCATATGAGAGCCTGAAAACCCTATCCATTGCAAATTTCAGCATAAGCCCGTCATACCTGACCGGCAACCAGAGCACCTACCTGATGGTCCTCATACAGTCGAATGTCACGTCAATTTCCATGAGCATACATGCATACGGCAACACAGGCCTTACGACAATCATCGGGTCTTACAGTGCAGAGCAGACCGGATATTTGATTGGTACAATCTTTACCTTCGTGGCAGCGATACTCGTGGCCCCATGGTATGACATCGGCGTGTTCGACAGGCAGGATTCAGCGAAGAAGGGAGGGAAGTGAGATGTTAAATCGACTCATATTCCATGTGAAAAACATCAGAAAGGCAAGGCTTAAAATCTCTGTCCTTTCCCTGATGTTCATACCGATGGCCACGAGTTCCCTGGGCACAACGATTTTCAACAGCATCTGGGGATTAATGATGGGCTTCCTCCAGGTCATACTCACCGGACTGGGTACAATGTTCGGAAGCATATTCTCCGGGTTCGCAAACTCGATCAACATCATGTTCCAGGGATTTGGTTTTTCGTTGGCCGGGTACGGAGTATACGGTCCGCTGATGTTCATCCTCGGAATCGGCATTGCGCTGCTTGCGGGATTCCTGATCCTTGCACTGGTCGGTCCGTTGAGGGATCTTGTGGGCATGGAGGACGATGTCTGAGGTAAGCATGGATGTCCGTATCCTCCTCCATAATGTCCTCGCCCCTCTGGGGATTCCTGCAGGTCATGTACAGGTTCCTGCAGACCGTGCTTTCGGACCTGGAATACACCCTGATAGTGCCCCTCCTGCAGTCAGTGACCGGGGATTTCGTTTCCGTGTTCCAGGCGTGGCAGGGGAACTACGGCATCCTTGCGCCGACGATCGTGGTTGCATCCTTCGGCATGACACTCGTCGGGCTGTACCTGGTATTCTCCTTCACGGTTCCGGTCAGAGATATGGTGAGTGAATAATGTCATATTATGGGGTGAGCCCGCCATCCCTGATCTCATGGCTCAATCCGCTGGACGCCATTAACAACGTCATACAGATCATCCTGTATTTTTTCGCCATGTCCCTCTATTATCTTGCGGAGCTGTTCAACCTCATCCTCGGAGTGGTTGAGGGAGTAATATCCGGAGTCATAGGCAGTTTCGCCTCTGCATCCCTCTCCATGGGGCCTTTTGCGCTGCCCGTATTCATCACACTCCTTGCCCTGTTTCTATCCGCAATGGTGATAATCGGCATGGTCGTGCATGACCTGCCTATAGTGGGGGCAGTGTCATGAGCCGAAAGCAGATACTTGCCATATTCTTTGCGATTATGATGATCGCATCGGGAATAGGCATGCTTGCCATCCAATCCCTTACAGTGGGGCATGGAACACAAATTCAGTACCTGGCGGATTCCACGACATCAGGGGGGACATCATACGTTGACGAGGGTCAGGGGATAACTTACAGTTATAGTACATCTTTTAATGTAGTATCTGAGCCGTTAACCGTGAGCGCCACGCTGACCGTGAACGGATATACTTCCACCCAGTCTACGACATATACAACAACAGGAGACAAGAGCAAAACTTGGAATTTCGGTTATACATGGTCGTCGACATCCGGTTCTGCGAGCGGGACATCATACGGATGGAGCATAACAACAACCGACAGTTATGGGGGGAACGTTGGAGGTGATTCCGGAACCACCATAGTATACACTGATCCTTCCGTGTCAGTATCTTCAAGCTTGAATCCCGCAGATTCCGGGCAAGCCTTTACTCTGGCGGCATCGGTCTCAGGAGGGACCTCGCCATACACGTACCAATGGTACACAGGCTCATCCGGGTCAGGAACGGCAATAAGCGGGGCAACATCATCCACTTACAGCACCTCAGAAAGTCCCTCGTCGGCAACTTCATATAATTTCTATGTTAGTATCACGGATTCAGTCGGAGAAATAGCAACTTCCAGTACCTTCACCCAGAATATCAATGCTCCTCTCGTTCTTGCAGTATCTTCCAACCTTAACCCGTCTGATACGGGGCAAATCGTGGATTTCAGCACGGCAACCTCCGGAGGGACCGGGAGCTATTCCTCATATTCTTATGTGCTGTATGACGGTACCAGTACATCGGATGCACAACTCGCCTCAGGATCGACATCATCCTTCAGTTACATATTTAGCACTGCAGGTTCGTTTCTCCTTGATTACTCTGTAACAGATACCAATGGCTATACATATTCAACGTCGATCACGCAGATCGTTTACCCCGATCCGCAGGCAGCCGTCATCAATGCAATGACGCCGGGTGTATTCTACGTATATTCATACACCTCAGGGCCGACAGAGGGTGCTGTTCCGTATTCCGACATCAGTTCCTACCCGCTGTCGATGCCGGATTCCTCCCCAAACAACGTGTCCACGTGGACGGGAACGTTTAATGACGGAGGCTTCGGCTATGACTATGGAAACCCGGGCTACAATGGGCAGACCTTCCTTGGTCGGCCCAATGTGGCATATCCCTCTTCTCTCGGCGTCCTGAACACGGAACCTGGAGGGAGAGCATACGATGAAGGATACATGGCCGTTACAGTGCTCTATTTCGCCGCAGGAACGTATACATTCAACGGCGAATATGACGACAACGGAGCCATGTTCATATCCAGTAACGGGGTGGACTGGACTTCCATAATAGGAAGCAGTGCGTGGGTCAGTGAAGGAGCTACGGCTTATTCCGGTACAGAGACGCTCTCGGCAGGATGGTATTTCTTTGCCGTCGATAATGGAAATATGGGCGGCGGGATCTCGATGTCCGCCCTGAATATCACGGGCGGATCAATCTCCGTCTCCGGCACCCCGCCCATCGTGAGCACCACCGATGCTGGGGTGCCGCAGTTCTTCCTGTCAGCAGTTATGGGCGGGGCAGGCACCGGATATACTTACAGCTTTACGGGTACCGGGACTACGTACACAACCCCTGCTTTCGGCACCGACCTGACGGCCGGATCATACACCGAGGATCTGTCCGTGACAGATGGCGCAGGTGAAACATTGACTGCCACGGCTTCGGAGGTGGTTCACTCCGATCCAATCGTATCCGCATCCTCCTCAGTCAGTTCGGCGGATGTCGGGTATAGTATAACTTTCTCTTCCAGCCCGTCAGGCGGGACAGGACCATACTCATACTCCTGGACCCTGAACGGCAGCCAACTCTCAACTGCCCAGGATTTCTCCTACTCTTTCGCTTCCGCTGGATCTTACACGCTAACTATTACCATCACGGACAGCGTTGGGGTAACATACAGTGCAACGGTCTCGGTCACGATCAATGACAATCCTTCGGTTTCCGTATCATCATCGCAGAACGCTACCGACGTAGGCAATTCTGTGTCGTTCTCCGCAGTTGAATCCGGAGGGACCGGGGCCGACACGTATTCTTGGCTAATTAACGGGGTGCAGGAATCCACCGCAGCCTCGTTCTCATATTCCTTCAGTTCGGCCGGATCATACTACGTAAATGTAACAGTCACTGACGGGGACGGCCATACCGCTTCGTATTCATATTTGGAAACTGTAAACCCTGATCCTTCGGTTGTGATTCATGTGGTCCACAATCCCACTGATGTAGGGACATGGGCGAACTTCACTGCCTCGATATCCGGCGGGACCGGGGCCGACACGTATTCATGGACCGTAAATGGAGGGTCGTTTACGACCCCCTACGTGAATTACACATTCACCGCTTCCGGCACCTTTAGCGTATCCCTCACAATCACGGATGCCAATGGCAATACCGCATCGAACAGCATGAATGAGGTGGTAAACCCCGATCCATTGGCCACAATAGAGGCGCAGTATGCCACAGTGGACCAGGGGATCAACGACACATTATTTGCCCAGGTGACCGGGGGGTCATCACCCTTCAATTACTCGTGGTCACTGGGGAGTGAGATCGTGAACTATTCCCAGGAATTTCACCTGCAGTTTCCTAATACGGGATCGTACACCGTCAACCTTTCTGTCACCGATAGCCTTGGAGAGAAAACAACCACATCATTCACCATCAAGGTGATTGCCAAACCATCCGCCCTCATCGAAGGGTCTAACCGAACAGATATTTCCACAACCACGTACTGGGAAGGATTCGGTTCCTATGGCACAGCACCATACAACTACTACTGGTACCTGAATGGCGTCAACACATCGTCCGGGCTGTATTTTCAGTATTCTTTCCCAAAAACCGGCCCGTATAATATCTCCCTGCTCATCATGGACAGCCAGGGATCAAAGGCATATGCCTACCTTGATATAACAGTTGAACCACTGCCTCTGGTCACGGTATCTGAATCACGATCAACAACGGATGTTGGCATACCTGTGTATTTCAATGCCACCACATCAGGAGGCACACCATTCTACAATTACACCTGGTCAATTTCGGGCATAGGGTACGTGGGGTACCAGCAGGACATGGTTTACACTTTCTCGCTTGCCGGCTATTACAACGTTTCTGTAAAGGTATCTGACGGTTCCGGGAACGTGGCAGAGGCATCAATTGAGATAAGGATCAATGCACTGCCCGGAGTATCAATATCGGTGGAATATCCCAACGTAGACGTAAATGTTATCGATGCATTCAATGCAGTAATCACTGGCGGAACGCCAGGATATTCATATTCCTGGTTTGTGAACGGATCGGCAGCGGGTGATTCACCCTCCTTGAACTATTCATTCGCAAAGCAGGGGATATATCCAGTCCGCCTCGTGGTCATGGATTCACAGGGACAGTCATCTTCCTATGTTCTCGATGTCACTGTGGAATCATATCCTGTGGCATCCATAATTCCATCCCGTACCTCATTGGATGCCAACGTATCCGATCAGTTCCGGGCATCCGGGTCCGGCGGAATTGGACCCTACTCTTACGAGTGGGTCATCGCAGGCCACACATTCCACAACGGCACCGTTTCTTATGTTTTCCAGGCGCCGGGCAATTACACCGTTCAGCTGGTGATATCAGATTCCTTCGGGAAGGACGCATCCGCTTCGATACTGATATCTGTCTATCCAGATCCGCAGGTATCCATCTCATGGTCAGGCACTCCCATTGTGTCCAGGCCATTCGGCATGCATGCAAACATAACAGGCGGGATGCCCCCATATGCCACATCCTGGATATTTCCGTCCGGACAGCATGAGTCCGGCACAAACGTATCTCATGTATTCGAGTCATCAGGTCCGAGGACATTTGAAGTACAGGCATCTGATCAGGGCGGATACATCCAAACGAAAAATTTCTCGATCAGCGTAGATCTTTATGTGGCCATCGCCGCCAACCAGACATCCGGTCTCGCACCGCTGGCGGTGCAGTTCACCTCATCTGTCCTTGGAGGTACAGGGTATTCATATAACTGGTCATTTGGCGATGGACATTACTCCCTGGAGCAGGATCCTTCATACTCGTTCCCTGTGGGCAACTACACTGTTGCATTCACGGTCACGTCCGCAAACGGCGCAACAGGATACGCGAATATCAGCATACAGAGTTTACCGCCGCCTGTCTCATTCGTTTACTCGTCAGGCCTGAACATCACACAGGCATTTGTATTCAGAGCAGAGCCGAACTGGGATGCTCAGGGCCCATACAACATGTCATGGTCCTTCCCCAACGGGCAAACACTCACTGGCCTCAATATTTCATACAAATTCCCCATATATAACGAACTGAACACGGTGATTGCAACCTTCTCCTACGACAACGGAAAAACCTGGACTCAGTACCTCACAGTGCGGATGATACCCGCCGCCCCAACCATTTCATTCACGTCTCCCAGGGAGATTCCCGTTGATACCATGCTCTCCCTGAATGCAACTGCCACAGCGCCGGACTCATCGACCTTCTCCTATTCATGGGATATCAACGGGTCATCGTATTCCGGTCAGTCGGTTCTTTACTATTTTGGGCATGCGGGGAATTACTCTATCTCAGTTACAGCCACCGACGGTCTCGGAGCATCTTCTACATCAACTCAATACATCAACGTCCTGCCACCAGGAACGAACAGCAGCATCGTTCTCTCCTATAGGCAGCATTCAGTGGGGCCAATGACGTACTACACGATCAAGGTGCAGTCACTGCATGGGATCACGGCGGTTGAGGCATTCATCGGCAGCACTATGTACTCTCCCACAGCAATAAATTCTACCTATTCGACATCAGGGGAGATTGGATACTTCAACCTCACAATGAACCAGGGACAGTTTGATTCCGGAACGTATGGGATAAAGGTAGTTGTTTTCAACAACAATTCTGCGAGCAATTCCATGACGATGCCCTTCTCGGTATCCAATTCCCTGTCATCGAACCCATTCACACTTGGGACACTGATATCATTCTTCGGAGGCCTGTCTAATTTTTTGATAATCATGCTGACACTGGCAGGGATCGGGATAGCAGCCATACAACTGCGCAAGCCACCAATAGACGTTGTCGCTACCAGCGGCGGCAAGACCAAGACATACAAGCTGGACACGAAGAGGTGAAAGAATGGGAACAAAGTTTAGGACAATAAAGAAAAA
>JAHEAD010000032.1 GCA_019721075.1 Candidatus Sysuiplasma jiujiangense | reverse complement strand
AACACAGACAGGGGTTCGCAGTTCTACAGCAACCATCCAGACAGTGCGTCAGTGTTCCAGCAGTTCCTGCTGGACAGCGGCATAAGGCACATACCGTCATCGGCCGTACATGCAACGGACAAATCGGACCATACAAGGAAAATGGCGTTCACAATCGCCGGTAGGTAACTGTCCGACCTGCCTGCAGTTGGATGGACGGACGGGGATGATGCACACATAGCTGTCGAGCTGAGAAGGAGGTTTGACATTTTATTCACATTCCTCAGACAAAGAGGCGTTCCATATCACAACAACCTGGCAGAGAATGCATTCAGCAAGGTTTATTCCGCCGAAAGGTAAGCGGCAGAGGAAGGACATGGAGCGGGACACGTGCGCCCGAATGCATAATGTCCGTATATAGCAGATGCAGTAAGAGGGAACAGGGCTTCATATCCACCGTCCTGTCATCGCTCGTTGAGGGCGATTATAGGACAGTAAATGCTCAGTTGTCACCGCCGTAACTGTAAGAAGTTAACTTTTTGTTATCTCGCAGCGAGAGCATCAGCTTATTTTATGTAATCCTTGCTTACTCTACTGTAGAGTTCACTATCGATGACCACTTGTGTTTGAACGTCTGCCCATTCCTTGACAGTGTGAAGATACCTAAGATAAGTCTCTTCGCCTTCATCCTGGCCCTTGACAATTGCTATTGTGTCATATGTTCCGTATGTCCTGTAAATCTCAATCTTTGCTCCTTTCCTTACAGCCTCATCTGAAATCCTCTGTGCTTCTTCAGATTCCTTCTTTGTCGGCAATCTCTTGGCCTTAATTAACATAATCACGTCCATGTTAATCGAGTCGAAATAGGATTAAAATATAAAAAATTATTTTATACGACATTGTTAAATATAATGCTACATCAAATAGTGTACAGGATCAGGAAATTACAGCAGACATGGTACACTGTCCATTGGTAACAACTATTAGATCGATTCTTTCTTTGCCCATTTCTTGAATCAATTCTTTTACCTTTTCTCTGTTCTAGTCCGATCTGACTTTGATTACTTTGCTCCATGGTGTCATGATTCTCTCGACGTTGAAAGGTATATCATCGAGTATCCTGCCTATTGTATCATTATCCGGATATTCCGAGAACATTCGCACGCGTGAAGTTGAATTGCAGCATAAAGATTTTCTGATGAAAATAGATAATTGCTATATTCTACTGACTGACCGCTGCTCTGTACGACAGTCGTTAAGTTCCAGGTATCGGCATTGCGGAAGGTTTGATGTTGAATTCCTGCAGACGGCCCGTTCTTTAAGATGCACTCCGAAAGTGGCGTACTCTAGGGTCCGAGGAGTTCGTTTGCAAGGCTGGGGATAGCGTTCGTCGGACCTGACGATATTCTTTCCAGGAAACCTGTGGAAACAAAAGCCTTTGAGGTTGTCGTTAACGACTCTCCATTGTTATATGAGAATCCGATAGTGACGACAGATGGATCGTTTATGTCACCCAAGGGACTGGTTCTATGGGCCTCTGAGAGCGGTGAACCAAGAAAAGTAGCTGCCGCCGCTGCATTGATCAAAACAGGGAAAGTGAAGGATTCAGACGCGGTGGATATAGCAAAACGAGCCAGGAAGCAGAATATAATCGGCTTTCTTTCATCACTGGTGGGAAAGACCAGCATTTCTGGCAAATTGAAACCCGTCCCTGAGAAGGTGAAAATGCTTCGCTTCAGCGTGCCTCAGAGCCCGGAAGTCAGCAAACTTGCCGACAAGTGGCATGTCGTGAACCCAATTTCAAAGAACGAAGTTGAAGGACTGATTCAAATCTATGGCTGAAGACAGAGCGCTGCGTGCCGGACTCGCTGTTCCCGGTGGCGATTTTTCTAGAAATTGCTCGATCTTCCCATTGGGAAAAGAAATAAAATTATTCAGTCGACGCCCCATTCAGTGATTGCATGGCAATATCAGAAGGTTTCTTATAAATTCATATGAGACCAGCTTTCCTGTGTGCGTGCCATATCATAATATTCGCACTTATCAGTAACAGCTCTGTCATGTATAGTCATCATGTTGGAACGACTTCTCGCAATCACCTCGGAGTCGGAATCCACTCTTTTCCAGGAATTCACTCCATGAGATGGTAACAGACCCTTCGGGACCTGCTTCTCTGAGCTTTCTGCTCTTTGTAGTGAGAGGCAATTTCATGGAAGCAGCCGCATAAAGATAGGACGCATCATAATAGGTCGGCCTATTTTCGAGCGTGATATCCATTATTGTCTCATAGTGCAAATCCTACAGGTGTACCGTTGAACAGTGATAAAGGAAAACAAACATTATTTTGTGATCAGGATTGCTTCCTTACTGCCAAGGTTTTTCCGTAGCCTTACCGCGTTCCACAACGCGTTGCTGGCTTCATATGCCGAAAGGTCCAGGACCATGAGTTATTTTGCAATTGAGATCCAGTCCAGTGGATTGAGATGTTTTATCATCAGTAACAGCGAGCTTGCATCCGCGACAGTCTTCACCTTCCATACCTCGCAGACCTGACTGCCATGACAATTTCTTCATCGGACATTTTAGAGAGTATCTTTCTTGATTTTTCAAGGAGCGAAGCCAGTTCTTCCTCTTCTCTCGCTGCGATTTCCGACTTCAGAAACTCCCTGATCGACTTGCTCATATTGATCTTGTATTTCCTCAATTTGGCCTTTGTCTGTTTATCAACCCTGACAATTATGCTTTCTGTCATGCAATTGCAATTATTGTATATCTTATACCGCATATTATCATTTTTACCATACAATTTACGCCTTGCTCAGGAAATTCAGCATCATATCTTTCAATTCACCCATGTCGTTGCCTTGTGTTTTCATGTTTAAGTCTCCTAACTCATGCAGTGAAGGCACCAAAGGCACGCGGTCTGAGAGAATTCACAGAAAACGCTGTACACTACCTCTTTCCTATGTGAGTCTGGCGGGGAATGAGGATTACTTTGTCATTAACCTGAAGCTAATTCAGTCCAATATGTCGTATCTTAGGCACACCATATCGCGTCAAGAGCATACGTTCCGATCAAATCGCTGCTCAATCGCCGATCTTTCTCCTGCCGACTTTCACAGATTCGAGGAACAGAAAAAATGATCCAATCAAACACGCGCTGCCAAATGCCGAAGTGATTATAGCCAGAGGACTGCTATTAAAAATCTGAGAAACGTAGAAGCCCGCACCTGTCAACGCAAGGAATGCGGCGATTTTCCTAAGCCTGTTACGTTCCTGCATTATGCTTTTATTGCCTGCTACCCCATATATAGCTTTCTTCATAAACCGCAGGACGATTGCGAAATACGACATTCAAGAGGTGTGAGATCAGTATGCCTGAAAAAGGCAACAACAGAAGACATCGCATGGCAATGAAACACGCCTTCCTGATGGAAACGTCTCCATCCCCTTCTTTGAATGCATTCAAACAGTGACGGCACACGAGAGAATTTGGCATATGCAGGGAAAGTAAATTATATTCTGGCAGGCAATGAATGTTATTCTAAAGACGTGGGAGGATAAGCAGCATTTTTTTGTTTGTCTGCCCCTGTTTAAAAGGAGTTGAATACCAATTGAAGATGTTTGAGTCGAAGGAACAGGAAGATAGCGTAATGAACTGGCTTTTGGAGGAGAAACAGCCCTCCATAAGATATCAGGCTCTTGTCAATCTTCTGGATTACGGCGAAAATGATTCGGAGGTTCTCAGGGCAAAGAGAATGATCACAAGGAGGGGATGGGCAGCCGAACTGCTCAGGAAGCAGAAACCCGGAGGTTACTGGGAGAAAAGCGAGCCTGGGGAACCAACTTACGAAACACTGAAAGAATGGATGAATTTCACCTACTACCCCAAATTCCACTCCACCAACTGGATTGCACTCGTCCTGTCTGAAATGGGCGCGACCAAATCACATCCCGGCATCAGAAAGGTTGCGGACGTCATGTTCAGGTACAAGATGAAGACAGGCATGCCTATCAACATATTCAACGAGGAGGTCTGCATAGTCGGCAACATGGCTCGCATGCTCACAAGGTTCGGCTATGCTGATGACTGGAGGGTCAGGAAGCTCTACGCACGCCTTCTTGAGGACCAGAAGCAGGATGGCGGATGGAACTGCTATGAAAGCAGTCGCGGCACACTCGACTCATGGGAGGCGCTCGCGGCATTTGCCTCCCTCCCTGAAAGCATGAAAACACAGGCAGTAAAGGACTCTATTGCCAGGGGGGTGGAGTTCTATCTGCAACGGAATCTCTTCAGGGAAGGCAAGGGCAAATATGGGCCATGGTTCAGGTTTCACTACCCCAATCACTACTACTATGACATACTGGTGGGTCTGGATATTGTTACTGGCTTCGGGTATGCAGGCGACAGACGTATTCTTCCCGCGCTTGAGATACTTACCGGCAAGAGGAGGAGGGATGGGAGATGGAATATTGACAGGAACCATCCTGACGTATATGCAAAATACGGTAAGACCAAAGCAGTACATACACCACTTGTGATCGAGAGAGAGGGGCAGCCCAGCAGATGGGTCACGCTCAGGGCACTGAATGTTCTGAAGAGAGTGAATGAGGCAAGCTGAAATCCTATTTCTGTTTAAGTCGGGATTTGTCAATCGCAATTTCCTTTGACACCGGAAGCAAATGGCATCTTCTCTCAATTGAAGCGACTCTCTCATTTGCCTCTTCTTCACCATATGTTCCTGCTATCCAATAGTGAACCTCAGCCACATTGATTGTTGACGGAAGTGCTCTTTCATGTCCTTCAATATACTGGGCTGCCGCATCGGCATATCCGCCGCCCTTCCAGTATTCAATCCAGACTGAACTGTCAAAGAGAACGGTCACACTCTTCCCTCCTGAAGGTCTTCAGCTTGGGAAGTCTGCCTTTCTCGCTACCTGACAAACGTTTCGAAGTCTTGCCCATGTGGTGCCATTCCTCACGGCTGCCAGCATTCAGTCATCTTTCCGTTTCCCCGACATATGATCTATTGACGGTCAATACTCATACTCCGCTTCAGGGTAGACCGCAGCAAGACTGGTCAGCGTTCTGTGGCCTGCGGGTTCATGGGTGCATTCGGATTCCCACCATTTCTTTTTTTGTCAGACTGAAAAAAACCGGCTAGTTGGCATATTCATAAGCAATGAGCTTTTCACCTGCATTATGCCACCCGGGGTGTCGGCATCTTAAAGGCTGGAAAATTCGGACAGGCTCCTCTACGCGCTGGACAGCAGGATACATGGAATTCCCGTATCGGTCATAAAAGAGGGAATTGCGAACGGGGAGTTCGGGGCTGGCTGGATGTCGAATCCGTCGCGACCGTCCTCATAGCCACCATGAACGGGCTCACCAGCCAGTGAGCGGCAACGGATACGTTTGTGGATTGGCGAAGAATCAAGAATGCGCTGTTCGACCTGATCGCCAGAGGAATATCAGTGACCGCTGGATGGGACGGGATTTGATTGAAGTTTTGAAGGGATGCTCCGCTGATATTGAATTCGGTGAATTCATACCGGATACACATAAATATTAGTTGTGAGTAAAGTATAATACTTATGTCTCAACACAAGTTTGTAAACAGGGTTGAGGAAATGAAAATCATGGAAGATGTCTACTCAGCGGGTGGCTCATCGCTATTCGTTCTCTACGGAAGAAGAAGGGTGGGAAAGACCGAATTGATCAGCAATTTCGTAGGTGACAGGGGAGTATATTTTCTTGCAACATCTGAGGGAGACAGGGAAAACATCAGGGGCTTCAAGGCGGTCATCTCAAAGTTTCTTGATGATGACAGCATTCTTATGGCTAACTTTGATGACTGGCACTCCTTCTTTTCCGTTCTGGTTTCAAGCAGTTCATTTCAGGCGAGGGCAAAGAGATCTAAGATCATAATAGCCATAGATGAGTTCCCGTATCTCATTGAGGCCAACAGGGCCATACCATCGATTTTCCAGAAAATATACGACTCTCTGCTCGGACAGATGAACGTAATGCTGGTTCTTTCAGGCTCTTCAATCAGCATGATGGAGAATGAAGTTCTATCCGTCAGAAGTCCTCTTTACGGAAGAAGAACAGGCCAGTTGCAGCTGGGCCCCCTGAAGTTCAGACACCTGCGCGAATTCGTGAATTACGGTTTTGAAGATATGTGCAGGACATATTTCGTGTTCGGCGGGGTACCGGAATATCTCCTGAAACTTGATTCGAATTTGGAATTCTGGAAAAACGTGTCGAGGAACATGCTTTCAAAGGGTGCCTCCCTCTATGAGGAGGCAGAATTCCTCCTTCGGACTGAATTCAGGGAGCCAAGGAACTATATGCTGATTCTCAGATCAATCTCCTGCGGGAATCACTCATTGGGGGAGATATGTGCCTATTCCGGTCTGGACAAGAGCATGGTGTCAAAATATCTGGATGTGCTAATGTCCTTGGGCCTCATCATTCCGGAAAAACCGTTCGGAGCTTCTGAAAAATTCAAGAGAAGGTTATACCGGATATCTGACCAGTATCTGAAATTCTGGTTCCGGTACGTATTGCCACACAGGAGTGAAATTGAGAGTTCTCGCACCGAGGAGGTACTTCACAGCATAAAGGCTGATTTCCCCTCCTTTGCAGGCGGGCAGTTTGAGAAATTAATGAAGGAACTCATAGCGGAAGGAATACTGGGCA
Source organism: Candidatus Sysuiplasma jiujiangense (assembly GCA_019721075.1). Taxonomy (NCBI): domain Archaea; kingdom Methanobacteriati; phylum Thermoplasmatota; class Thermoplasmata; order Candidatus Sysuiplasmatales; family Candidatus Sysuiplasmataceae; genus Candidatus Sysuiplasma; species Candidatus Sysuiplasma jiujiangense. Next base: position 977 of record JAHEAD010000032.1, on the reverse strand, counting down.
GATCATTCGGCACAGTTTCCAGGTGGTGGGGCAGGAATGGGAGTGGAAAGAAAGGGAGGGACATCGAAGAGATTGATATTGTCGCGTATTCCGAAACAAGAAGGGAATTGCTTTTCGCAGAATGCAAGTGGACAAACAGTCCGGTAACGATGAGCGTGGTTGAAGATCTAAAGAGGAAATCAGAAACGCTGAGAAAGCTGTATCCCGGGAACAAATACACATATGCGGTTTTCTCCAGAGGAGGATTCAGGAGAATCCCGCCTGAGACTTCCGACGATGTGGTCTTGATGAGACTTCAGGATGTGGAACAGGAGCTTTACAAAAATTGAAAAGCGGAAAATCGGATGGACGGCATTGGAAATGTACGGCTAATCCGGAACAGGACAGCCAGGCACGAATCCACTCCGACTTTGCAATAGATTGTTCCTGCAGATTGGTCAGGAAGCGGCTTCAAGGATAGTTGATTGAAACATAATCGAAAGCCTTACACGTCGTTTTGTCCCATGGGAAATGAAATTTCACATCAGCAATTATGCACTTCAATCAATTTCCTGTCTGTTTATGACCGCATGAGTTTGGGTTCAGGAGACTGCGCAATTCTCGCCACGGTGAAGGCGGCTGGATCGGACGCTTTTCTGACACATGATAAGTCCTTCTGGAAGGTCAGAGAAATAAAAATAGTTGATGAAATCCTTTCAAAAAATCATGCATTCGGTGGCACTTCGAAGAAATTTGCCGCACCTGCACTTTTCGGCTTTGCCGCATTCACTGTCATCGGTTCCCTTATTTTGTGAATCATGGACGGAAGGACAGGGAAGACGCCCGGTTCTTCCATTATAAATAACGAAAATGCATATTTCAAAAGGAAGACGTATTCCTTTGACAGAACATAGATCTTCAGTTTCCCTTTCCCAAAGTATTCTTCCGATCTGTCAATCATTCCTGAAGAAAGTTCTAACTTGTCGGCAATTCGGAGG
>JAHEAD010000031.1 GCA_019721075.1 Candidatus Sysuiplasma jiujiangense | reverse complement strand
GATTTTATGCCTATTCTGTTTCTGGTTATTATATTTACATGCCAACGCTGGATTACGGAACGAATACAAACATTTCATTCTATGTATGGAGCAATGGGCTTGGTGACGTCTTTTTTGATGCAAATTCAGCAGGGGCAGGACAGATGTTGCGATTTGATACAAGAGGCGGCTCTCCAGACAGCCAATTTGCATCCACAACCTCATGGACATCATGGGGAAGCCCTCCATTAAACACCTTTGATCCATCGGCAAGCACATGGTATGAAGGGATAATACATTTCAATTCCAATGGCACAGTGATAGGCTACTGGTCTTATGCTTCACAGAATGCCTATGGGCAGAATGCCACATCGTATTATACAGTTGCTCATGACGGAAATTACATGGGATTTATCGGTGATGGTTATGGTTCTGCGTACGTCACATACTGGAACGGAGTCAGCGTAAATGGAACAGCGGTATCGTTGAACAGACCTATTACGCCATCTCCAATGCCCACCTTCACCATCGGCACAGGATCGGTATTTCAGGCGAATGCCACAACATCGAGTACGTTCACGGGGCAGACAACGGGAAGCTACAACAGCACGTTCAACTACCAGACCTATAACATTCCCATTGCACCATCAACGAACTATGTAACCGTTCTTTATAACACCTCATGGATTCCTTCGAACATCTATCCCTCAACATATCTGCCCATACAGAATGGAACGCATTACATCACAATAGAAGATGTGAAGGGATTCGGCTCCGTGCAGGTCACATTAATAGAACCATCAACGGAGATCGGGCATTCCACTTATCAGAATATACAATACATCATGCCAGCGGGCATAACTGCCCCTGTGGACTATTTCACCAACGTCATAACGATGACACCCTTCGGATCGTCATCGCCGACAACGATAAAAACAGCATCTCAGTTAGTTCAGATTCCTTACGGTTCGACGGTCAGTATCAGCGTTCTTGACCCATGGGGCGATCAGGTTGGCTCAGTCCCGAATTACCTTATTGCCAATGAGTCAGGGGCAATATCCATACCTCTCAATGTTACGGAATTGCAGTTTGATTTCTTCAATTCCACTGCGAACTACGTTTATCTCGCTCATAACGGCATCAACGAATCTTTCTTCAACTCGGCGATAGTTGCCAATGGCACAACCTTCCAGTGGACAACATCCTATTACTCGGTAACTTCAGGGCAGCAGGAGTTCAAGTCCGGTTCAGTCACTACGGATGAAACAATCCAGCCATTGCTCATATACCTTAAAGCCCCGATAGGTCAGCTTCAGGTTGAAGTCAATGCCTATTCTGGCTCGAACCTCGGCACGCTGTCGAACTCAGGAAATCCACGTGTTGAATCGTTCATAAACGACCAGCCCTACACACTGGGAACAACATTCACCGGCTATCAGGGATCGACATACGAAATAAGGATAGCGGATCTGCTGAATCAGACCCTTCTTGAAACAAACGTGACATTGCAATCCTCCTTTACTTCCCTGACGGAAACGATCACCACGCCGTCATACTGGATGGGTATCGAGAACGACGAGCAGCTGCCACAGAACTCTCCTCTTGCCACTGAATATGTATCACTGAATGTCACCGGATCATCTGAACATTATAATTTCACAGATTCTGTCGGGCAGAACTGGATAGGATATTTCCTTGCCGGAAATTACACGGTTCACATGCATGACAACGTGACGAATACATTCTACGTTAACATCTCAAAATCGAACCAACAGTTCTACCTCAACGGGCAGGCTCTTCTGAATCTGACTGAGTTCGATGCCAAGATAAATCAGCTTCTCAATTACACACAGTCGGTTGCGAACACAACATACGGTCTCAGGATCGTTCAGGCATCATCCACGCCGACGATACTCACGAATCAGGCCGAAACGCTGTCATGGAATGTCTTCTACAACAACTACACATCCTTCCCTTCAGCGAAGCTGAAGAACTCAACCATCCTCGTAGTATTGAAGAATTCCACTGGTTCATCTCAGTCTTTCACCTCATCTTCTACGGTTTCGGGGAACACTGTCACATACACGGTGACGCCTACATCATCAGGCTCATTCTCTGCTGAAATCGATGTAATATACGGAAAATATGCAGGTGCATCATCATCACAGTTCACAGTCAATTCGCCGCAGAAGGTATCCGTCGGCATGTCGCTTGCATTCGGCATATCGAACTCACTGAACACCAACCAGTCGTACGTAGTGCCGCTCTACCTATACTACGGCAATCAGACAAGATTCAACCTGACCGATACCGCTCTGGCGTTCCCATACGCCACTCTCTATGTATTGCAGGGCAACACTGTCATTCACACCTACGCCCCCGTAAATTACTCTGCCGGTGCAATAGACTTCTCTGTTGCCGGAATGCCAACAGGACAGTACACATTTTATGCAGAGGTATCATCATTCAACCTGTCCGGATCGCCCGTGCATGCCGCAATAACGCAGACTGAGAATATCCAGCCCAAAACGTTGTCTCCATTGCAATCATTCGAGCAATTCTGGGTCGGGCTCGGGCAGAGCATAGCCTCAAACCTGCTGGTAACACTCATAGTGACGCTCTTCCTGGTGATCGGCACATTCGGACTGAGATACCTGATCAGGTACATCAACAGGAAACTCAAGAGGGACAAGACGGATGCCCAGGCTGTGGACAACTCACTCGTTGCCTCAGCAGCGACTGAACTCACACAGGGAAATCTCCAGAGCAACTATGATCTTGCAGCTAAATATGCATCCCTGAGCACTGCACAGCAGGATGCATTCATGCGGTCTCCTGACGGTGTTGTAGACAAAATACCGGTGAAGATTGGAAGCAGGGCAATGACACTTCTGGATGCCCGCAACATCCTGGAGAAGATGCAGAACCACAAGGACGGAAACCTGCTGGATTCCGTCAGAACCATACTGAAAAGAAAGGAAGTGAAGAAAAGTGAATAAAACAGTAAAAATACTGATAGCAGCCTATGTGATTGGTGGTTTCGTATGTGTGGGGTTCATTTCTGTTCTCCCTCCCCCTGCCGTGTCGCCCTATGTGCCTCCTGTGCTGCCCATGATTACGGGATCGCAACCTGTGGACATCCACGAGATGAACGCCCAGATATTCGTGAACACATCTTATACTGACGGGTATGCAGGATATCTAACGGCACAGCACCCATCAGGGGAGATAGCTAATTACCTCATTATCACTGCCAGGTCTCCTGGAAATTCAACCCTGACGCTGTCGACAAACGGCACATACATATTCCAGGATTTAGTTTTCTCAAACATCACGACGCAGAACTTCATCGTAGCAACCTCATCGAACATGTCATTTGTTATAGCCATTCACTCTGAAGGGTTGAACTATACCCGTGTGATGACATATTATGGCAACGTCGTTACGCCCGTGACATTCGTGAACTATGAGTCAAATCTTGTCAAGAAGGTTCAATCGGGACCGTCGATAACGAACAGCATTGCTGCATTGACTTATATTCCTGCGGCTGCGGTTGGTGTGTTCGCTGCCTTCGAGGTTGCGTTGTTCACACGTGAATGGAGAAAATCCCATCCAGACCTGGGCAAGAACCAGGTTGGAGGAATGGGGAGGGATATAAAATGAGGAATGAGAGGACGCTTCCCACTGAAGAGGAACTCAATGAGTACAAGGTGCAGATACGTGAGAAAAAATCGAAGAACGGCGAAAAAGAACAGACTCTTTTCCACTGGCCTGAAATGCCTCTTTCAGAGAAATACGCCTCACGGCTGCTCAGGTACCGTATAGCCAAGGCGCTCGTAGGGTACACAACAGCATCAGGCAGGCATGTGAAATCGTACGGCATCCATGTTCTTGCAGCACTGGCCATCATGAGCATCCTTATCTACGGTGAGTCAAAAAATCCGTTCTTCGGATATTCCCTTATCACATTCATCGGGATATTCGTAACGTTCTTCATCGTGTTCTATCATTTCATATTCAGGACAGAAAAGTTTCCACTGATTCAGGAAGTCCGCAAGGGTGAAAAAATACCCGTGGCGATCAGGGATAACAACGGCAAAACCGAAGTTGTTACATTAGAGGCAAAGGAAACGGTCACCAATGTTTTCACTCTTGACAAGGGATCAGAGGAATTCCTGCTTCCCTATGGCGTCATCAAGGAAGTGTCCTCGAATCACACCGAAGTGTGGAAAATAAAATCATTCCACTATAACATGGTCTGGGGCGCTGCCATGTATGAAGATCTGGATGTAGCAAAGCTTGACGTCTGGGGGGAGGTCGTTTCATGGATGCCCTACGAGGTTGAAGATGCTCTTGCAAGGACAAGAAAGTATCTACAGAGGGACGGCATCGATGAAGAAGAAATAAAATTCGTGCAGGAGAAGATCAAGGAGATATACGCTGCCATCGCCGTGATAGGGGAGAACAACGGGGAAATAGAGGAACGCTACGGCAGGAGAATCATAAAGATAAAGATGAACAAAACAAACAGGGGTTTCCTGACTGCATGGAGAGGGATAATTGAAGATGTTGAAAAGTATCATCTGGAAAGGCTGAGGGAAAGGAAAGCTGTCAATGCGCAGGAGAAAAAAATCATTGAGATGATCAACCATGCCAGGACCGTGGAGATAGAGAGGCAATATGACATTGGCCTGATGGAGAAACGCATTAAAGCCGAGGCAGATGCGAACCTTCTCCTGTATGAAAAACTGCGGAGGAAGCCTGACGAGGTCTACATTGAGCAGGAAACAGCTTCCAGAGCGCCTGATGTCCGGGAAGCATCGGAGGTTGTCAACAAAGTAATGGATGAAGAACTCAAGAAAATGATCGAGGGGGGGTTGGATGGTACAGCGCAGGACGAACAATAACGCATCAGGGGGCATCGATCTTCCCATCCTTGCCAAAAAGACAAAACAGATACTGGCAAAAGGCGCCGGAAATCTGGAATATGCCAACCTGACGCGCAGAGGCAGGTACTTCCTGGAGGCACTTGATACACACACCAACAGGGATGCGCTTGAAAAACTGATGCAGGAGATACTTCTGTGGAAATATTTTGATGAAGTGAAATCACACAATGGCTACACGATAGAAACGATACCCCTTGGAGAAAGGGGAAGGATAAAGAAGGTACTCTGGGATTATCACACAAACTGGAAAGGAGAGAAAAGATGGTCTCCGATTCTTATTTCCATGTACAATGAGGAAATAAAGGCCATCCGGTCTGACAGGCGCAGGTGGGCGTATCTCGAAACGCTTGAGGACTTCGACAGGACTTCCGGGCTCCTTGGATTCCTTGCGGCAAGCTCATCGGAAACTGATAACACAAGGTGCGACACCACCAATCCCGAATTTGTCAGGCTGCTGTACATGCATGACGGGGATCAGATCACCCCCCTCGTATCAGGGAAGACAGGGGCAGGAAAAACCAACTTTGTTCTCTATACCATCCGGCAGACCGCTTATCTGCATCGTGGATATACAAACCCCACATACGGACGCAAAGCTTCGAGGATACGTGCCTATCTTCCAAATTTTGAGGGACATACAAAATTTCAGAGGCAGGGGGTGTTTCCTGGCATATATTCCTCTTTCTCCTATACGTATCCGTGGCAGGTGTTCGTCGATGAACCGAAGGGGTCTTCCATACTCTGGACGAAATACGACTGGAGCATGGATCAGGAAGAGGCAGATGATGACACTCCTGATATATTTGCCATTTTCTACGCAGGAGAGATAGGGCTTGATAAGCTTAGGTACGCAATGTCGAAAGAGATAACTCTGTTCCAGTCGTTATTTCAGCTGACAAGGCAGATGAGGATCCGTTATGTTCTTTCATCGGCAAATCCCGACCCGCTTCCCGTGTCGACACTGACAAATTTCGTTAACCCGCAGATATGGATAGACAAGCGTGAAGGGGGAAACACAAGATATGCGACTGCCGAATATGTGGTCACCAGCGGAGAGAGGAACGCCATCCAGAGCGTCAAGCTGGGGATAGTCCCTGAAGATCCACTTACGAAGATCATAAACAGGGGTATTGCTTCCGATCTTACTGCTCAATGGGAAAAATATCCCTTTCAGCAGGTTCTCGTTGAATCAAAAGCTACAAATATGAACACATACCTGAAAGAGCCTGACAAAGTGATCGAAGCTGCATCACAGATGACACTGGCATTCCAGGATCGTTACCTTGAGGAGAAGGGTGAAATGTTCGAGGCGGACTTCATACAGAATAGGAGGGAAGATGGGAGAAAGGCAGAAGCGAAGAGCCGAAAAGAAGAGGATAACGACGAATCCGGCATATTCATGTGATTTATAATTATTCACCACTCATTTATAATTGATTTAACCGCATTGAAAATATGCGGGGCTATTATTAGGCCTTAGTTTGCGTGAAGTATTCAGGCATCCGAAAATTCTTTGGCCCAAACCCCTCGGTTGCCTTCCGTATATCCTGCATGTCCTCCTCGTCAAACTGGAAAGTGAGGTAATGCTTCAGGGCTGTATTGATGTCATGCCCCATGCTCTTCTCGATCATCATCACCATCATGGGATTCGATCCGAATGAGTTTATGAGCCATGAATCCCATGTCTTGCGGAATGTCAGGTTATTGACGCCGGTGGTATGTACGGTCCTGAATGTCTTTACTGTAACTATTTTTCCGTCACTGCCAGTAATCGGGATGCCGTACTGATCCTTCTTGGGCTTTTTTTCTTCCTCATTGTACTCACGCACCTCGAAACCTGCGTTCTTAGCCGCCTCTGCAATTATATTCCTCAGAACCTGCAAAAACAGATGGTTGTCAGGCGCTGGAGGCCTCATGCTGAAGAAACCGCTCTTCTCAATGATCTCCCTGCCAAGAGCGGATGTGTATGAAACGAACGACTTGCTTCTCACTTTCTCCTTGCCACCTCCAAGGACTGACCGTGACATCAGTAGGCTGCCATCATCCTGATAGAGTTCCGGATGCCTCATCAGCCTTACCACATCAGCCACACGCAACCCCGTGAACAGATGCACCTGGAGAAATATCTGGAGTTCTCTCCGGCTCCAAGGAAACTCCATATGATATTTTCCCTGCTCCTGCGGATCGGCTGCCGAGATTATCTCCTTCGATTCCCTGTACCGCAGAATCCTTGTCAGCTGTCCTGGCATCTCATCCCAGATTGGCACTTTCCTCATGTTTTCAATTTCCATTTGTATTTCACTTCTTCTTTAGTCATATACTACGAGTAAATATACTTTAATGCTCACTACCCATGAAAGCCCGATTTTTTTTCATTTACGTTACATGAGTATTCTTACGCAGGCGCACGAAGTTCAAGGCGCCTAATCTCTTTAGTCATACCGAAAAGTTTAATACTTCCCTTGTGTTGTAATTAGTTTTTAAGGATTGCGAAAAAGCGATCCTCGGTGAGAAACATAAATATAGCAAAAAACGTGTATCAGAAAAGGATCCTCGCCAGTATAGCCGTTCTTGTGTTTATACTGGGCGGGGTCGGCACCGCTTATGCAATACAGGACTTCGGGTCGGGAAACAACCTGGTGAAGTCCGTTGGCATAAGCAGTGACTATGGACAGGCGTGGGGATTCAACGCATCAGGCAAGAACCCCACGTGGGAAGCGGGCACGGTAGTTTTGAGCGGAAGCACAGCAACAATTGCTTTTCCGGCGGGGTTCAATGCGACCAACATTGTTGTGTTCCAGAGCAATCCCCTATACAATGTACAGGGTTTGCTTAACAGTTCGCTTTACTTCAATACCATGAACGTGAAGCTTGCCACTGAGAACGCAACCGGCGTTGCTGAAACAAATACCTTTACTTTGCAGTACGCCGCACTGGAATTCGGCACACAGGTCAACGACACTTCACTTCACGCCATGAGCGACAAGGGAGTAACAGGGGTTAACCTCTTTGGATCACAGACTGTATATTCAAGCATCGTAAACCAGCTGAACAAATCCACTGCGATATCACTCTTCGGGCTTGCAACGTCAAACTTCAATGACCGCGGAACAATCCTGATAAATGTGAACAGCACCGGCGTTTCATCCACGAACCACCTGTCAGTACAGCTTTACCAGACATACGGAGCACCCTTTGTGATCAACCTCATTAACGTGTTCACTGATGTAACAGCAGTTACAATGCTTCTGGTGGTTGCGCTTGTGTTCATGGGCATGCCAAGAATAGGGAGGCGCTGAAAATGGCAAGCAACAAATCATCGCATGTTGAAAGGGAGATACCCGGAATCATCATTGGAATCATCATCTTTGCCGCATTCGTGGCAATATCATGGTTCCTGGGCGAGACTGGAGTGTTTTCACTGGGATGGGGCGGAATCGTCATGGGAGTTGTCATCGGCGGATTTTCCGGATACCTGTATGCCGCACTTGACAGAGCAAGGAGATATGACTACACAATAGGCATAATGCTTCTTGGATATGCCATAGGCGCGTACATGGTCGAGATATTCCTGCCTGAAGGCCAGCTGATCGTGAACCTCGCGACTTCCACAAGCGGGTCTGCATTCGTGGTCTGGATTCTGGGATTCGTGTTCGGGCTTGTGATGCTCGTCGCTCCTCTTGCGTATGCAAAGCGCAGAGACGTCAGGTGAGATCATGACAGGAATGGAGAGGTTGAGGTGGAAGGCGCACCAGCTACGCCTGCTCTTCCTTCTCCTCATTTCCGGGGCAGTCAGGCTTTCCCATCTTCGCGAGGACACCGCATCCATTGAGCTGGACTTCAAGGCAATAGCCCTGTTCACAGTGCTGGTTGTGGTTGTTGTGATCGGAGCATCCATATATTTCACGATAACCACTCCGGCAGGGCAGGCAGGGTTAGCCGGCATAGGACAGTCCATAGCGGGAGCAATAGCAGCACCGTTCATCGCAATCGGAAACGGCATCGGATCGTTCTTCAGCAACCTGTTCGGAGGGCTCGGTAACGCACTGTCGCACCTGCTGTGAATATGAGGCCCATAGTCCTGGTATTGGGAGTCCTGCTGGTGATCTACGTGATCGCCGAATGGATCAACGGCACGCTGCAATACAGCTTCGAGGGATACATCGGATCAGGGGTGTATGGGATAGCATCCTATTTCACCACCTCGATGCCCAGATACAACACTTTCATGACGCTGGTGTACGTGTTCACATTCCTGATAGGGATTGGCATGGTGTGGGTAGGACTTTCGGGTGAGAAGAAATGAGCAGACGCAGGATAGCAATAAGGCATCCTGGATCGCTGTCGAAGTATGGTTTCGATCTTTCTGAACCTGAAAAGGAACAGATGACCGCTATACGAAAAGCTGACAGGAAATACGGGAAAGGCGAAACAAACAGGAAGCTTGCCGCACTGGAAACTTTCAACAGGCATCATCCAGCAAAACGCAAACGCCTGCAGAAACTTATAAAGAACAATGGAGGGAAGTGATGAACAAACGAATCAGCAAGAAAAGACGAGACAGAACGATGGTCGTTCTTGTCCCTGTTCGTGTGGAAGTGACGGGTAAAAGGAAGAGATCACATGAATAAGCGCATATCTAAGAAAAGGCGCAATGTAACCGCACATGACAGGGAGATCGATAGCCGGAATGCTAAACTTGGCGTCAAGAAATGGGTAAAGACACCTACTGGCGCAAGGAAAGCTGAACGGCACAGGACAAGACATGG
>JAHEAD010000030.1 GCA_019721075.1 Candidatus Sysuiplasma jiujiangense | reverse complement strand
AAAAAAAAATAAAAAAAGAGATTGTGTGTGTAAAGATTTATATGCTACCATGCATTGTCATGTTATCCCTGGGACAGGGGATGAGGAAATGAAAATGGAAAACGAACAAGAGAAGAATAGGAGAATAGAGGAAGTGTTGGTAGATATTCAAGATGATATTGGATACCATTTTGATTATACATCGGGAAAACATGATTGGATCATTATTGAATATCAGCATGACAAAGAGGGAGTTGGACTTCCGGCCAGTGTGTTTAATGTGCTGATAAGTAGCATGGAAAAAATAGGTTTGAGGTTCATTAAGATTTTTGTCTGTAGATGGAATGAAAGAACCTTGGATATAGTTTTTAGGGAAATAGTTCCTATGCATGGGGAGTAGAGGTAACATGTGTAATCATTGCTTAAAGGATTGTCAGTGTGCATGTGATCCCGAAGGGATTTACATGAACATGCAAAATGAGGAATGGTACTGTAGAAAATGTGGATGTCAGGTGGATTAAAATGCAGACAAAAATAGGAGAATGTAAAATATGCGGTGCACCCATATACAGTGAGACCTTCACGGAATTTTGTGTACCGATATGGTCTTGTGGGCATTTCCAACAACAGGTAAGTATACAGGTGAATTAAGGCACTGACGATGACCCCGTGGCTGGGGTCGAAACATCCCAAGGGATGTCTGCCGGCCAAGAGACCGGAATAGGTGAAATGAAAATGGAAAGCGAAAAAAGAAAAGGAATAGAGGACTACCTAAATTCAGGTGTCGAATTTTTGAGGGCATCCGATTGGGAATTTGGTGAGGAAAGAAAGTACAAAGTGATATCAGAGGAAGACAGGAACTTTGAGGATGGAATCAAACCCATGTTAATTCTGAAAGGTTTGGAAGGTCAAGAAGTTGGTATGGTTTTGAACCGGACAAATATTGGTTTTCTCAAGGATGAAGGATTTAAAACCTTTGATGAACTCTTTGGGAAATCTATAACCGTGAAAAGAGAGGAAAGACTGTTTGAAACAAAGTCCGGAAAGAGGAAAAATATTGGGCTGTTCATCGTGGGAATTAAATCCTAATCCCAATTTTTTATGGTGAAAGAATGAAAATAGATACAGGAATGATGGAAAAGAGGGTACATGTCCGCTTACGTACAGGTGGACAGTACACAGGCACAGTAAAACAACTTTCAAAGGGAACAGTACTGTTATACCTTGATAATGGAAGACAGGTTACGATACAATCAGGGATGATTGCATCCATGGAAGAATTAGAGGTGTCCAAAGTTGACAGATAAAATTGATAAGAGAGAGGAAAAACAGGAGGCAGCCCTTACAATCAGGTCACAATTGCAGAAAGCGTTTAAGGATGGAAAAAAGGTCAATATCTTTGCATCCGGGACATATAAAGGGGTCTCAGGGTACATTTCAGGGATTCAGCACGGTTCGATCACCTTGTCTTCGGAGACAGAGGACGGGGAAAGGTACAGTACTACCATGAGGATCATCGACATTAAAAGGGTGTCCGTATTTGAATGACAAGTATGGTAGCATGTTTGAGAGTCCCTGGAATGTTATACTTGTGGACGCATTGGAGAATAGGAATCGGGTATCCATACTTGTTGAAGGAACTTATAAACCCTACACAGGACACGTAACCGAGGTAAAAAAGGGTGTTTTAACCCTGAAAAATGAGTATTCTACAGAATATATCATGATAACAAATATAAAAGCGGTGAGAGTCTATGACTAGATTCTCACCAAAATTTAGAACATACAGTGAATGGAAAGCAGCCCACAATTACAAGAATGAGTACACAGAAAGAATACAAAGGGAGCATAAGAGTTATCCAAGGGCATCATTATCACAACTAAGAGGACATCATGGTAAACGGAAACCACTGGGTAAGTTGAAACCAAAAAAGCCCCCAGTGAAGAAATCAAAGAAGATGCAGATCGTGGTATCAGGAAATGTGGTAACAGATTCGAGAAGCCATACCGCTAAGAGTGTGTACAGTGAATTTTACATTAGAAGTACACGAGATAAAGAGAAAATAGCGGAACAGATCAATGATTATTTAAATGCAAAGGGTTTGATGATGTTCCCTGATCCAGATAGTGATAGCGACAAAACAATTACTATAAATTTTCGTGAGGAATTATATGGTAACAAGGGAAAGGTGATAAGTCAAAGCAAAGCGTATAATGATCTCTATGATAAGATCAATAGTGAATTGCACCCTGCAGGGCCCAAGAACAAGCCAGGGGTATCACATCATGGGGATAGGACAAAGGAATATGAGAGGAGAAAAGAGATGAGGAGAATACAAAGAGAAGAAAAGAAAAAGAGGTATGATAACAATGCAATATAAAGAGCTGTACATTGATATAGATCAGAATTTTAGACAATTCAAAAAATCCAGAACATTTGAGTACATCAAGGAGAACTGGAAATATGTAATTGATATTTTGTTGAAATATCAGGGAAAGGAATATTTGAACATTCTTCTTCCTTTATGGTATAGGAAATCATCATCAGGCAACGTGCACTTGAGATTGATTGTACCGTCTGAAATGTCAGTATTGGATCAGTTTAAGGTACGTGCATTACTGCACGATGATCCCTGGAGAATGGGAATTGACCTAAGAAGATTAGCCATCCAAGGTGAAGAAGAAATTAACAGAATCTTTGAGATGAAAGTTAAAAATGGTGTGGTCTATAAGGTTGGCCCTTGGATTGACATATCGGAGATGATGATTCAATGATTAATAAAATATTGAGTGTGTTGGCACTGGCTACTATTGGTGTCATTATGTGGGGCGAGTATATCCTTTTGCACGGATTCTTTGAATCTGCACTATCAGGTTCTGTTTCATACCTTGTTGCCTATATCATTGTATTTATCATGGTTTTTATCCTCTTTGCTTTTACAGATATAATTGTATTCACATTGTTATTTGGGGCTGCTATTGGTTTGTGGGAGATTGATTAACATGAACTATAGAGGATGGTATAAACAGTGTGGTGATGATACCTATGAGTGCCAAAAGTGTCATGATATCATTCCTTACCATGAGAGATTGAGGCACATTGGAAAACATAATTATAATGGTGATAAAAGATGAACGAAATAAAAGGAATGTATAAAGTGGAACGAGAGATTGCAGAAAAATTGGCTGTCATGATATTGGGTGGATTCCGATGGGATCGTACCAAGGAAGGTGAACAATACTGGCATGATGTGTACACGGCATTACAAAGGATAGCCAAAGAGGGCTATTAATGAGGAATCCAATAATCATCAAGGGAGATCAGGTTATCGCTGATTTCTCATTTTCATTTAATTTAAATTCCTTAAGAATGTTTAATGGATTCCCAAGACAAAGAAGATTTACTTTGCAGATGGAAGATTTACGATTCCAGTTCCAGTTCCAGTCATACTGTCATCATGATTCTGACTTACAGTTTTCACATCGCCATGGTTTCCCATCAAATTTAAAAGGATTGGGAAGGGGATTACCGGAAAGGATTTATGACATTGTTAACCATCCATTATCTTATATTTTACAATGTGAAAAATGCCATGAAGATTATGACCGTGAAACAAGGGAATGGAAAAACAGATACAAACATTGAAGATAATTTATATACTTTTAATCACTACTCATTTATGAGTAATTGTATTTTATGCAATGAAGAATTGAAATCACCATGTGAGGAGTTATTTGGAGTGTGCAAAAAGGATGCACCCAAGGTTAAACAGATTTTGAGTATGGCTATGAGTATGGGGGGATTCGGGAAATGAGTTTTGACAAGGCAGCATGGCAAAGGGAATATCGTAAGAAGAAAAAAGAAGAACAGGTCAAGAATGAAGATAACCCTGAATCTGATAAGATAGACGATCCCGATCTGTCCCTTGAAGAATCACCCAAGGAACAGGAACAAGAAGATAACAAAGACAATAAGAAGATTGTAAAGGAAGATATCAAAAAGCCCCCAGCGAAGAAGTCAAAGAAAAAAGGAACAGACCGGATTCCCCTGAATCCGGAAGCTTTTGCCAAGATGTCAGTGAGTATTGAAAAACTGACTTTACAGGTACACAAGGACAAGGAACTAAAGAACACTGAACAGGAATTTATAGAATCATCTTCAAAGCAACTTGCAGAATTGTATGAGATGCCTAAGATCATTGTTGTTGTCCAATATGTAATTTCTATGTTATTCCCACATTTGACAAGGGTTCTAAAAGCCCAAGCCGAAAAAATCGAATTGGAAAATGAATCCAGGAAGTTGGATCTAGAGGAGAAGAAACGAAAGGTTGAACAGGGACGCAAAGAAACCAAGCCATCAGAGGTTTATCAATCAATAGGTAGCGGTGTTTCAGATGGAAATTAACGTTACTGACATTTTCTGTATATTGGGAAAGAGAGGTTCAGGTAAAAGTGAAATCGCTAAACACTTTTTGAGGCAAATGGATAAATCAGAATATCCAATACTCATAATGGATGTCAATAGTGAATATTCCAAGAATGAATTTGAAAATGCGGTTATCTATAAGACGAAAGGACTTGAAGATTATTTTTCCGGATATGAGAGAAAAATATCCGCATTTATCGAATCAAACAATTCCGGTATGATTGTTTTTGAGGATGCTGACGTATTGATAAGTCAATCAAAACTACCAATGCCCATTTATGATCTCATAATCAGGGGAAGACACAAGGGCATGGGATGTATGTTCCTTTTTAGACGTGCAAACAATATCCATAAACAGTTACTGTATAATTCCCATCATATCTTCATTCCCAAGACAACGTTACCCAATGATGTCCAATATTTGGGAGAGTATATCCCTGACAGTGAGAAGATTATTCCACATCTTGAGAAGTATCAATTTTTCCAGTATGAATTTGATAGCGAGGAAAGATACATTGTCAAATTGAATTTACAAACTGATAGGCTGGAGATTGTACAATGAATTACAAGGAATTTTTATATCGTCAATCAGTGAAAAATTTAGATGGCCTGTTGATCCCAAAATGGATCAAGGGGATAGCAAAATCGAAATTGGATGATTATTTTAGTGATCCTAATAATGACATTGACCTGGAACTGAAATTCCAAGACCTGATTAAAGACCTGAAAGAAGTTATTTACCCATAATTAAGTATCTACTATTAATTTATCAATTACCAAGAAAATAGTAATCCTTATATAATCTACTGAAATATTAGTATTATGGTAAAAATAAGTCATAAATACAGTACCGTGAATATTGATAGTGATTGGGGGTCAACCATAGATATAACCCTGAAAAATACAGATTTAGTAACAGCATACGATTTAGTTATCGTGCCTGGAACTCTCAGCGGCGGAACAAGTCCGGCTTTTACTGACACTTATCTGAACCCGTTGGTTTCCTCTGTAAAAATCGAGGCCGATAACGAGACCATGGTTTCCGCAGATGTTCCACAACTCAATGAACTTCGCAGATTAGTAAGAAATGTATCAAGCATGGTTGGAACACAATTCAAGATTCCAATGACAGCCCTTGATTTCAGCAAGAAAACCTATATCAAAGAGACAGCATTTCCGAGTTACGCATTTGTCAATAACACCATGAAAGTTACCCTTCCACCGCTTTCCCAAGTAACGTCAGGATCACCAACTGGTACAACCGGTTCAACCCTGTATCTGACCGAGAGAGATATATCCAGATCAAGTGTGGATTTCAAGTTATTCAAATATAAAATGTTGAAAGTTGCGGCTACTTTGAGTATCACAGGCGATAATGACCTGACAAATTATTTGTCAACAGATGCATTTTACCAGGGACTTCTCCATTTTGCATACACAAGTCAGACAGCACCCATTTATTCAGCAAACGGCTCAAATTCCCTTATCAACTACATGGATTTAATTGTCAATAACAATATTTCGTTGTTTGAAGACTATTTTAACACGTTACAGTCAGACAATCAGTCAGAATATGGAAGAACACCGGACACAGGATTCGCACTTCAACAGTTCATGTCAGACGAAAATCCAAACGACCTTTTGAACCTGTCAAATCCAGTCCTGAACAAATCCATAAACCTGAAAGTCAATACATCAGAATCTGGATACCTTAGTACCCTTAAGATGGTGATGTTCTAATGGGATCAGGTAACTACTATCAGGGACAGTCAATATTTTCTTCCCTTTCTTCCATTTTCGGAACAACTACAAGTGGGAACACAACTCAACCAGTTCCAATGACTTCATCAATAGTTTCATCAACTGAAAGTTTCCTGAAAAAACAAGTTTTCGGGATTCCAGTGTATATCATAATCGTAATATCAATAATTGCTCTTATAATTGGGTTCATGGTGATAAAATGAGTACCTTGGAGATAATCTTAATTGTAGCGATAATTGCACTGGCAGTTCTGGTTCTGTTCTAAGGGGTATGATTTAAATGTCATGGCCTTTTAGCCAAATTGTGTCAGGTGCAGAGAGTATAGGGCACACTGTAGCAACAGGCGGTGCAGCCATAGCTCAGGGTATAGATTCTTCTGGATCAAAAATCTATTCTGGACTTGTTGGAGATGTAAATAATACAGTTTCAGGGATGAACAGTTCTCTTAAGAAAATTGAACAGGGAATAGGTGCTTATGGAAATGGTGTTTTCTCGGGAGTTGGTAACGATGCAAAAAGTTTAGGAAAGGTTATCAATTCCGGTGCTGGAGAGATTGTCAACGGAACAGTTGGATCAATCGAATCATTTTCAGGGATTGGAAGCGGGATATCATTACTTAAAACAAAATCTCACGCAGTTACATCTATGGGATCACCAAAGACAGTACCGACAAATCCATCAATTGTTACAAGCTCTGAGAGTCCGGTTGGCTTTCTTTCATATAAAATCCTTGGGATTCCAGTGTACATTATAATCATTGTAGCAATAATTGCTCTCATAGTTGGATTCATGGTGATAAAATGACGTGGCCATTTAGTCAAATAATATCAAGTATCGAGGGTGCAGGGAACGCAATAAGTTCAGGGGCATCCAGTCTATCCCAGGGCATCTCATCAGTTGGATCAGGGGTTTATAATGGGCTTGGCACAGCAGCCAATGATACAGCCGGTGCATTGACTGGGGCAGCTAATGCCGTTGGCAGTGCAGCAGGGTCAACATTTTCGAGTATAGGCAGTGGAATCGAAGGCGGTATCGGTGCGCTTGGTTCAGGTATTTCAAATTTCTTTGGTGGTATAGGGAATGATATGTGGGGCCCAATCAATAATTTCTTTTCTGGACTGCAGAAAGATTTATGGATCATAGTCATTGTAATTGTAGCAATAGCTATTATTGCCCTTGTAATTGCGATAAGGTGATATGAAATGTTTAATCCAAAAGTAAAAACAACAAGTTCCACATCAACGGTTTCATTTAGGAATACACAAGGATCATACTATGATATGATAATTTCCATTCAAAACCAAACAATAAACCAGTCCATATCAATAACCGATACAGAAGGAAACAATGTAACAGAAAATCC
Organism: Candidatus Sysuiplasma jiujiangense; assembly: GCA_019721075.1. Classification (NCBI taxonomy): domain Archaea; kingdom Methanobacteriati; phylum Thermoplasmatota; class Thermoplasmata; order Candidatus Sysuiplasmatales; family Candidatus Sysuiplasmataceae; genus Candidatus Sysuiplasma; species Candidatus Sysuiplasma jiujiangense. The sequence continues at coordinate 3,397 of JAHEAD010000030.1, read as the reverse complement.
CATTACCCTTACAGTGCCGGCAAAAGTCATATTAAAGGATGTTCAGGTTGGTTCGATAACATTTTCCGATTCAAACAGTTACAATGTTATCATATCTTACATCGTAAAAACAACGGCATCCGGCATACCTTACATTGATATCGATTACCAGTCAGGATTTATCTATACACAGGAAACAGGAACACCAGTAACCGTATCCAATACCTTTACAGGGGATGTTGGTATAACAATGAGTCCACCATCAGGTAAAAAATGGATTTTAAGGAGTATCGTCATGAGATGGCAAGCCGGTGCAACAGGCACAGATACCCCTCAGGTGCAAATATATCCGAGTGGTGCGGTATCAACTGATGTATCGGAATCACTTAATCTATTATTTGCATCTGTTTCCACTACAGCGGACTATACGTATGTTGTCGATCTGGCAAAATATGTTCAATCACGATCTGCTACTGACATTGAAGGGGCAGAGGTAACAGAACAAATGGTTACTGGAGGATTTGAAGTATTTTCAAATGAACTGTTATCATTACTCATTGGAGGAGAATCTGCTACTGTAACCGCATACATCTCATACATCGAGGTGAATTTGGGATGACCGTAATTGTTCAACAACCAACAGACAGCAACGGAAACCCCCAGCCAATGGTTTACGATCAGGACACAGGGAAAATAATCGTTGATTCTAATGGATATGTAATCAATGGCGGTAAGAGACTGGTTAATGTCCCAACAAAAGCAGATTATGTCAGCACATTAAAGACACAGACATTAGGTATAATGGACGCAATAAATTATGTTTATTCACAGAATGGCGGAAAAATAAAAATTATGCCGGGATTTTATGACCTTACAAATGCACCCTTACTGGCAAACACTGATTCAACACGTTATTCCAAGATTATGTTTCCTTTTATAGCATATACAACTAAGCAAGTACCAATAATCATAGAAGGTTCTGGAACACAGGAACAACTTGGAGAATACTCTGAAAATGGAACAGTAATATATGACGGAACAACAACATTGACAGAGACATATCAATCTGTTATAGATGCGAACGGTTCAAGTTCAGCCGGTTTTAATGGTGTTGAAATATCTCTTTTAAACCTTGCAGTAGTTCCGTATTCAGGTGCTACGGGTATATCTGCAATAGATTTCAGCTATGATATGACATGTATATTTGATAATATATTCACTCAACCAAATCATATTGATACACCAGTTTCACCAGCAACAGGCATAAAGTTTCCGCAAATGGGATGCGAGATTTCTTATGCAGGTCTTATTAGTATTGGTGGATTTTATAACGGAATATTATCAGGAGAACACATGCATATCAATTACTTACAGATAGAAAGTTGTGTAAATGGAATAAGCACTAGCGATCTGACACATGATATGAATATAGTGCAAGCAGCTATAGGGGCATGTGAAATATCAATATATAACGCAAATACAAATTTAACTTCAATGCTTTGGATAGGGAAAATACAAGTAGCAGACAGAACATCACCATACGGTGGAACAGTAAAATACTATATACAAAACAATATTAATCCAGCATCTCCAATTTATATTGGTGTGTGGCACGAAGCCAGTAGTCCAGTACTTGCAAGTTTAAACATTGGAATAGCGAACAATAATGGCACAAATGTCTATGGCCTAATAAATATAGGCAAGGTATATCCTCAAGACTTTGTAGATACGACCTTAATAGCCAATCCCCCAGTCAGTGGAACAGTCTATCAGAACACCAATCCATATGGCATAAGATTAAAAATACCCATAACGTATAATCCATCAACATCAGCAGCGGCTACCCTTGCAACAGGGATATCATCCACATCCACTGTAACAACATCAACAAAGGTAAGCTTACCATCAGGATTAACAGCAGCAGACGGTCAAATCCTTACTTATGACATGGTAGTCCCAGCAGGATGGTATTATGAACTGGTAGTAACAAACGCTACCATTGGCACAGTGGAAGTGGAGGCGGTTTAAAATGACAGTTGAACAGGACATATCAGAACTGAAAACAGATATAAAATGGATCAAAGAATCCTTAAAAGAAATGAAACAAGCAAAGCAAATGAACAAAGGTTACCTGATCGGGTTAATTGGATCCATGATAATCTCATTTACCAGTATAATCATAGTGGTGTTAAAATGAACAAGCAATGGATCAGGAAAGCCATTCCAGAGAATCACAGGGGCAAACTTGAAAAATGGGCAAAGGAACACAATTTCATGGATGTTAACGGTGATATCAATCTCCGGAAAGCAATGGGATTCGCAAGGAAACACAATGAAAAGACAAGGGAGAAAGAGATCACCCTTGCACGAACATTAAAAAAGATGAGGCGAAAGTAATGGGATATCTACATGAAAAAAGAATGAAACAAGAACTGAACGAAGTAAAGAATAGGTTAGATGAAAGGATCACAAGACTTGAAAAGGCACTGGAAGAAGCATCCAAGCCCAGGGAAAACGAACCCGCAGAAAACAAGGTAAAAGAAGAAGTTAATAAGGTTAAAGAGGATATCAAGAAGGAGGTAGTATAAGAATGCCTAAATATAGTCTAACAAAAGTAGAATCAGCGATGGGGGCTGCCATAGTAGTTGGAGATTACCTGATAATGTCAGGTGATTCAATAAAAATGGCAATCGGTTATGCAGTGATGGCAGGGATAAGTGCATACTTCGGGAAACACTTTATCAGTAATGCCCTGGCATCAGAACAGGCCATTGTTCCAAAACCTTAAATATTCCAAATAAATATATTTTTGTGAAATGGATCGGTATTTTCTTCCTTGTCCACCGATCCATTATCACCTCCAATTTAATCATGCTAACCATAGTGCCATGATATAATCAATTATAATTATCAATGTAAGGCACGTAACAAAATCCAATTCTAAAAGAGTAACAAAATTTACATTCTGCCATACGGTTAGGTCTAGAAATTCAACAATAAAGGAAGCGGTCAACCACCTAACAAGAAATTTATATGCTTCTTTAGGTGCCATGTCATAATCGAGGCATTCGCATTTCTTACAGGGAAAGCGAGGGTCTATTGCTGTTTTGTCATCGTAAGCATGATCAACTGCTTCATGTCTACATTTGCATGCCATCAGAACCCAGCCTCCCTATACTGTTCAATGTAATCTATAAGATCATCAAGATCATAATCGAATAACGTGAGAAATTGAGAACCATAAAAACCTGAATATTCTATTACAACGAACCCATCATAATTTGTTATTTTCCATCTTGATTTAACTTCTTCTTTATCATCCATTTTCATTTCCTCATCCCCTGTCCCAGGGATAACATGACAATGCATGGTAGCATATAAATCTTTACACACACAATCTCTTTTTTTATTTTTTTTT
>JAHEAD010000029.1 GCA_019721075.1 Candidatus Sysuiplasma jiujiangense | reverse complement strand
GTTGTTTGAAATGCGAAGCGGATGGCGTTTACTTCGTATCCTGCAAAAGTATCCAGTCAGACATGCCTATCGGCAACATAAAAAGGATCGGAGATACTGAGAGGAGTGTACCATCTTTATCTAGCCGACCGTTTCTGAACTCCTGCAAAACATGCACAATTTCCTTGGCTTCAGTAAAAACTCCGACAGGATAGTCGCAGTATGCTTTGCAGATATGATAAGGACGCTCGGGCGTTCCTCCACAATCATACTTCTCCCGATTTATTTTCTGACATTACGGCACAGCAGCTATTTCATAATAGGACTGGTTGTTGCCGCGGGTTACCTCTTTGCTGCTCCTTTCAGCATGATGGGAGGTACCCTTGCAGACAGAATCGGAAGGCGTCCTCTCTTCACTGTCCTGCCTATGCTCTCAGCCATAGTCTTCCTGCTGATGAGCATCGAAATATTCACAGGAATACAGCTATGGATACTCTACCTTACTTTTATTTTCACATCACCCATAGGAACGCTTCAGGGAACTGTTGATTCTTCAGTCCTTTCCGATCTGACGCAGTCCAATGAAAGGATAAAAGCGTTCAGCCTGCTGCGTCTCTTTTCCAACGTTGGATTCGCACTTGGTCCTGCTCTGGGGGGATTCGTGTCGACACTTGGTTACAGCCTTTTGCTTTTGGTTCCGACCGCAGGCAATCTGATTGAGGAATTGGTCTACCTCGCCTTGGTTAGGGAATCATTGACAGACGTGAGGAATGAAGCGGACATCCGGATCACGCCAGGCAGGGGTGTGATATCCTTTCCTTCCGCGGATCGTTCCTTTATGCTGATTATTGGCACAATCGTAGTTGCTTCCGTTTGCCTTGGGCAGTGGGGAACCACGCTGACGCTGTTTCTCTCGGGCAGTTACCATCTGTCAGTGGCCCAGATTGGATTGATGTATTCACTGAACGGGGTTGTTGTCGTTCTTTTCCAGATGCCGGTAAACAGGCTTATGGCCAGGTTTCACGATATTGACAGGCTTGCTGCGGGGATGCTGATCTATGCGATATCGTTCATAATGTTTGGACTGTTCAGCGTCTACTATCTTATACTCATCACGACTGCGATTCTCACCATTGCAGAGAACATATTCAGTCCCGCGGTAAGCACGCTGATTTCAAAGATTGCGCCATCAAACAGAAGGGGAGAATATTTTGGTGCATACAGTGCAGTAAATGCATTTACTTCACCGTTGTATATAGTTTTCGGAGCATTCCTGCTGACATCACTTGCACATTCACCGTTATTAATTTGGGTGATAGTCTCGCTTTTCGGATTCATCTCATCCGTGTTGTTCATCTTTTCAAAGAAAAAAATCTCTTCGGGCCGATTGACTGATTATCATTGAGAAGCGGCAAGGAGAAGATGGCGCTATTTTTCTGAGCAAAACGGCGATTTCAGGGTCACGACTTTAGGGGTTTCTGAAATTACGCCGGGTGGAAAATTCTGGATTTCAGCAATAGCGAGCCTGAGACTGCACCCAGCCCTGAAACAAGGAACAGAAACACAATGATCGACATAATATTCAAAATCATACTTGAGCTTCTTTGTGAAAGAAACAGCAGCATTGATTCAATGCCCGGTACACCGGATTGGCCTAATAAAAGGAGTAGAAGAAGCAAGGATGCCGAAGAAGCGAGACCGTTTATCAGCAGATCTGCAATTCCGCGCCTGGACATTGTACCGAAGATGAAACCTGTAAAAAATAGCCAAAATGGGCTGCCGGCATACAGTAGCAGGACGCTTGCAACTACAGATCCCAGGAAGAGTGACCATATTTCAAGCTTCAGCTGCTGCCCTGCTATCTGAATTTTGAATTGCATGTTGAATTACATTCCGCACCCACATATTATGAATCATAAATGTTTTTCTCAAAAAGGGTCATAGGGTGGAACATCACGACTCCAAAAAGGAAAATATCAGGGAGAATATTCACTTATAGCCGATCGGAGTTCACAGACTGAACCAAGAAAAAGGAATTTGATGAAGATCAGGAGGTCGCACTAATGCAGAACATGAAACCGGACAGCAGTGTCGCAAGCAAATGTGGCGTAAACCATGGAAGGATTGTAAAGAGCGATAAAGAAACAATCACTTTTGAGGACGGCGTTGTTGTCAAGAAGGGGACTATGGAGATAATTTTTGAGCCAAGCAAGGACAAGTGATACCCGGAATTATTGCGGATTGCATAGGTCTCAGACAATAACTGGAAAAGTACTTGCCCGCTGATTTTCCGGTCATTCCTTCTTATAACACTCAGATGTACGCCCGTCTACATGAACGGCAGATTCGGACAACTGCGCGGATTCACAGCGGTGCGGAGCCAATTTTTACATCTAAACAAAAATTAATCACCATGAATTGTATGGAAGATACGATGTCCTTATATTCGTTTGAGGGAAGAATTCCAGAGATAGCCGAATCGGCATACATATTCGAGAACGCGACAGTCATTGGAGCTGTGTCGATAGGGGAAAACGTGTGGGTGGGTCCGGGTGCTGTTTTGAGAGGAGACTACGGGAAAATCAATGTTGGAGCATATACGGCTGTAGAAGACAACTGCGTGATTCACGCAAGACCCGGCGAACAAACGGATATTGGAGAGCATGTGACACTTGGGCATGCTTCCATAGTCCACACAGGAAGGGTTTCAGACTGGGCGACACTCGGCATGGGATCTGTGGTTTCTGATTTCGCACTCGTCGGCAAATGGGCAGCGGTGGGTGAAGGATGCGTGGTGAAGGCAAGATCCGAAATTCCCGATGAGTCTGTTGCAGTGGGTGTTCCGGCCAGAGTCATCGGTAAGATTACGCAGGAATACAGAGACGTCTGGACAAAGTACAAAGAAAATTACAATACATTCTGCAGGAGGTACAGGGGCAATCTTGAAAAGATCGCCTGACCACGCAGAGAGTGAATTCATGATAGAAGGTGCTTTATTTGGTATGGCAGGAAATTCCACCACTTTACGGAAGAAAGTAATTCTCGTAACTGGTGCGAGCAGAGGAATAGGCAGAGCAGTTGCCCTTTCATTGACTGAGGCAGGCGCAGATGTTCTGGTACACTACAATAAAAACGAAAAGGAGGCACTTTCTCTTCTACATGAGATAGGGGGGAAAAGGGAGGAGCGGTTATTGAAAGCAGACCTTTCAAAGAGACAGGGCGTACTGCAACTTGCACGGATGGTTGAAGATAGAACAGGAAAGCTGTATGGAATTGTCAACAATGCTGGCATTTACTCGGGTAGCGGACTGACTGAAATGAATTTCAACGAATGGGAAAGTGTGATCAACACGAATCTCAGGGCCGGTATTTTTCTGATCAAAAGCCTGTTTCAGCAGCTAAAGAAAAACAGAGGCTGCGTGGTCAATATTTCATCCATTCTGGGTCTGGTCCCGGACAGGGGTGCTTATGCCTATCAGGCAAGCAAGGCCGCTGTATCCCATCTCACAAAAAGTTTGGCATTGGATCTTGCACCGGAGGTGAGAGTCAACTGTGTCGCACCCGGTTTCGTTATGACCGATCTGAACATGTCGGGGTGGCGCGACCCTGATTTCAAGAAGGAGGTAGAAATTGATACACCGCTGGGAAGATGGGGAACACCGACAGACATAGCCGGTCCGGTAAGATTTCTGCTTTCCGACGAGGCATCGTTCATAACCGGCCAGACGCTGCTTGTTGACGGAGGAAAAGGACTGTTGTAAAAACAGCCGGCTACTTTGCCGAAGCCGCCACGTGTTTTCTTTTGATTGTTGTGCAGAGCCACCATATGAAAAATGCGACTATTACCAGCGCAACAACATACGTGAGAAAGTCAAAAAACGGCAGAAGAAGCTGCCATTTGCTTCCGAGCGTGAATCCGAGATAGATAAGAATTGAATTCCAGCTCAAAGTTCCCAGTGAAGTGTATACAAGGAATGTTTTGATGTCCATCTGCGCTATGCCGGCAGGAATAGAGATAAATGTCCTGAAAATTGGAAGGAGTCTTGTCGCAAACACGGACATAGAACCATATTTATCGAAAAATCGCTGCGCCCTTATGACAGACTTATTATCAATCAGAAGGTAACGGCCATAGCGCTCTATGAACCTCAACCCTCCCAGTTTGCCTATATAATATGCAATTGAGGCACCGGTAACGTTTCCGACTGTTCCGGATAAAAGCAGCAGTATGACTGCTGGAATTCCGAGCTGGGCCTGAAGGGCTCCTGTAACAACCATATATCCGCCGAAAGCCATAACGACTTCGGATGGTATAGGGAGAAGCATGCCTTCGAGAAGCATAAGAACAAATATGCCGGGGTAACCGATTTTAACAATAATATAAATTGTTGTGGAGATGATTAATGCCGGTATTGACAGGTTCGACCCACTCTGGCGAATAATAGCTGATCGACTATATTTTAAACTTGCCCGTTCGGGATACGGACAGGCTGATACTGCACATCAAGATTATTTGAAATTGGTAATTCGACAGTAAAGACTTAATTTAGATCGAGATGCTCTGTCTTAAGCCCATGGCACAAATCAGGATGAGAGGAACAGTTGAAAGCCTGTACAAGGTGAGCACCGCATTCATAGTGTCATTCATATTCACGCTCCTTATGGTGGACAAGGGGCTCAGCAGGTTTGGCCTTTACTCCCCCTCGTCAAATTTCAGAGCATTTTTCAACACGCCGGAACTTCTTACAGTCTACAGTACCATAATAGGGCTGGGCCTGGCTGCTTATGCCATCATGGTGACAATGCTTCCGCATTTTTCAGGTGAGAGCCTTAAACAGCCGATTTTCGCACAGGTAAACAGGCTCTTCCTGTTCACAATACTGAACGGCATCCTTCTCATGCTCATTGCCTTCATAAATTCTGTATCCACAATCAATACGACTTCGATTTTCAGCGACATTGAGATATTCTTTTTCATAACACTGATCATCGGACTTATTTTCTGTGTGCTCGCACTTGCCGATATATTCAATATAGTGAGAAAAAGAGGGCAAAGGTAGAGGCCGGCATATGAAAACGATAAAGACATGCTGAACTTATGGCATGGCATGTCCGGATTTAAAAGAGAGGAATTCGAAGTTTTCGGCAAAAAGATTTTTTTCAACTGGGCTTCATTTTCTCCGGCCCCCTCGTCTGCAGTGAAAAAAGTGAAAGAGATGGCAGATTCCGTTCATTATTTCAGTGATAACGACGTCAGTGCGCTCTGGGAACAACAGTCTGGCGAGCTGAGAAAAGAGGCTTCCAGACTGCTTAACGCCGATGCCGATGAAATCGTGTGTGCAGGCAGCAGCACAACCCAGGGTCTCCAGATCGCGATGAACTGCATCAATCCTTCCAGGGGAGAAAACATAGTGACGGACAGCATAGAGTTCCCGACTGCCGGTTTCGAAGGAGCAAGATGGAAAAAGAGGGGTGTTGAGCAGAGAATTGCGCAATGCGGCGACGGAAAGGTGGAAGCGGAAAGATTTGACAGACTGATAGACGAGCACACGAGCGCTGTCCTGATAAGCTCTGTGAACTGGCTGAACGGATACAGAGCAGATCTGAAGGAGATCGCAAAGATAACCCATGAATCCGGAGGCTATCTTGTCGTTGACGCCGTTCAGCAGATGGGGGCAGGGAACATCGATGTTCGGAAAAATGATGTTGATTTTGTTGCCGCAGGTGGACAGAAATGGATGTTTTCGCCATTTGGCTCGGCTGTCCTCTTTGTAAATCAGAGGAATTTTGACCGACTTGCAGTGCCGTATCCGAGTCTGAACAACACAAAGAAACCGGAAAAAGGATGGCCGGCGTACTTCGCGGATGAGTCAAATGACCCATTTGAAGAGCGTGAAGCGGTTGGGACAGCAAAGCGATTTGAATATGGCGGCTGGATGAATCATACAGGAATTGCGGCTCATGCTGTTTCGCTGCAATTGCTAAACGAGCTGAATATAAACAATGTCGAGAAGAGAATTTATCAGCTGTATGAATACGCTTCAGAGAAAATAGAGGGCATTGGGGGTAAAATTATATCTCCTTCCGAAAAAACAGAGCGATCCTCGATTCTTACGTTCAGATTGAAAGACAACTGGCGAGAGCATTTCGAAATTGTTGCCAAACTCGCGACACGGGGCTTCGCCCTCTCGTGCAGAGGCGCAGGGGGTATCGGCGGCATAAGAATGTCGATTCACTGCTTCAATGAAGAGGAGGATGTTGATAAGCTGATACCGGAACTTAAAAGGTTTATCTGATCAGACAAATACACTACGCCTGATTCGAAATGGATCTCTTCACGTAGTCGAGGAAATTTTGCTCAGGAAGTGCGCCCTCGAACGTTGTGCCGTTATTGATTACCACCTTGGGGACAGCCATTACTTCAAATGTGGCTGCGAGTTCCGGAAACTCCATGGATTCGACCATATCAGAGGTGATTTTGCTGTTTTCCATTGCAAATTGATGCGCTGTTCTGACAGCTTTTGGACACCATGGGCATGTGGGTGTCACAAAAACCTGGATATGCACATCAGTATCTATTTTCTTTATTTCCGACCTGATATCATCGGGAAGTGAGGTTCTCTCCCTCGACACATCCACCATATCTTCAATTAGGCTCATAAACTCGTAACCGCCGGGTATGCCGAAGTAACGCATTCCATCTACATCACCAAACGGTATTATTATTGCAGGTGCCTTGTCAATTCTGTACTTTTTGGCAACAGCCCTGTCTGCTTCGATATCATGCGTTTCGACTGTTATCCTGCCTCCTGAAATCTCAGAAATCTCATTCAGCAATTCCGCCGTATCATCACAATATTCGCAGTTGTCTTTAGAAGTGAACAGCACAATCCGTACGTTCTTTTCCAGCTCATTATCGAAAATTTCCTTGAGCTTCGTTCTTTCCTTGTCTTTAATCAATTCCATGCCGATAACAAGCCTTTGAGAATTATAAATAATATTTGTTTAGCAGGTATTAAAAAATATACCAGGTAAAAATATAACTTGCCTTTCATTTCTTTAAATACTCTGCGACGATCTTTTTCAATCCCCTTCTCATCACATCGGAGAGACTCGATGGAGACACCCTGAGACTCTGTGCCAGATCTGTAAGACTGGATTGCCTCTCGCTGTCGAAATAGCCATGGTTAAATGCAAAAAGCAAAACCTCCTTCTCCCTTTCAGTCAACTCATAGAGCTCGTTGTTGACGACCTCGACAAGCCTTGGCCTCAATCCACCCTTCTCCATCATTTCCAGAAGGTGCTGAACTGATCTCTTTGACTGCAAAAGCACCCTGTATTGTACGTGCTTTTCATCCACCGTTTTACTCGAAACCACAGGAATTCCTTTATCAGAAAGAAACCTGCAGGCCGAACAACTTTTGCTTTCAACCCAAAGGGCATCGCTGCCAACTTTTCTCACGCTTTCTGATACCTGTCTCAACTGTGTTATTATGTCCAGTACATTTTCTGATATCACACGGTGGAGGCTTACTTCCCTTCCGATTGACAGCCTGCTTACTTCTGCTCCGGAAAGTTTTGAAGATATCAAATTTGTGACAACACAGTCTGATCTCTCAAGTTCGATGGTTGCTTCGAGACATCCCATTTTATTCCTCACCATTTAATTTATAAGATGATTAATATCTTAAATATATTTAGATTACCGGTTTTGCAATCTGCATGCTTCACAGGGTTTGTCTATTAAAATAGCTTGGTTTTTGTCGGATGCTGCGGCATCTGAGCGATTTTCCTCAGCCTGTTACGTTCCTGCATTAGACTTTTATTGCCTACCACCTTATTTATATCTTTCTTCATAATTGGCAGGACGATCTCGAAATACACCATTCCAGGAGTGTGGGATCAGTATGACTGAAAAAGACAACAACAGGAGCCATCGCACGGCGATAATGGATTCCTTCCTGATGGAAACGTCTCCGTCCCCCTTCTTTGAATGCATTCAAACAGTGATTGGATGCCCGTGAATTGGGTAGATGTTCTATGCTGTTCTGCTTGCGGTTTTACACCATCGCCAAACGGTTTGCGATGTAATGTGAAGCGGACTGCATGAATCTGCTCCCCGGCATGTCATTCCAATACAATTGCAAAGAGGGAAGCGTCATCAGGCTCAATAGCAAAAATCCTGGAGAGATACTACAGCGCCACATTTTCCCTGGCCCCTTTACTGAAGTGCCACACAAGCCTGTCACGCAATGTAGGCGATGCTGTCCGCTCAGTTACCGCATTCGGTACTCTTAACTCCATGTTTTAGTGCCCGGAAGAGCAAAAAGGCGGGAGTCAGGGTTTAACGCGATAAAAAAAACCTTCTTAAATGTTCTCGTTAATGAACTCAAAGTCCATGCACGGAGGTAGTGTACAGCGTTTTCTGTAAATTCTTTTAGACCCTGTGTCTTCCTGCAAAACATTAGGAGTGTTAAACATGAAAACACAAGGCATGGAAACAACTGAACTGAAGGATATAATGATTGGGTTTCTGGAACAGAACAGGGAGGGAATGGCTTCCCTCCTTGAGCGGTTCCTGAACAACGTAATGGAGATGGGGGCTGTGGCCTCATGTCATGACAAGAAGCGTCAATCAATGGTGGTCGAATTTATCCAGATTTACTGTTGCCAGCAGAACGTGCAGAAAAGCCTCTTAGCATGAAAGTGCGCCACTGCCTTTATTGAACGCGAGGCGGCTCAATACTGCGACGCAGAAACTGATAATGCAGACAAAGCAACAGCAAGCTGGCACGAAAAGATTCTATCACAAATCGACAAATACCGCACCCCGCATCTGTACGAACTGCAGATTTCCCGTCGTTCACACTTTCGAAAACGGATCAAGAAGATTTGACACTGATGTGTGCACACAAGCAAGAAACGGGAGGAGGCTCACCGCCGATCTCGTGAAATTTCAACAGAGAAAAAGCAATGGGCGGCGACCCGGTCGTCCACACCTCGCTCCTCTCTATATAGAGCATATAGCAGCACATAGCCTAACGAGTCTATGCTGAATATGTTTAGATAACACGGCAGTGCTGTCTTAATACCGATGACCGAAAATAAAGGCGTCAAAAATGATGAAATTGCAGATAGAGACGAGATACTCAACAAGATTAACCAGGCACGAACTTCAGGATTTCATCTGAAGACATGGCTTCTTGCAGGAATGGGATTTTTCACTGATGCTTATGATTTGTTTATCATAGGTGTTGTGCTCGGTCTCCTGCCCCTGGCAGGCTGGGCAAAGCTGACTACGGCCCAGAGTTCGCTTATCGCTTCAACGGCACTAATAGCCGCTGTTGTTGGTGCACTCGTATTCGGCCGTCTTCTTGACCGTTTTGGAAGAAAGGCCGTTTATGGCCTTGAACTGGTGCTGCTTGTATTTGGCGCTCTCGGGAGCGCCTTTCTCACTCCCGTCAACGGTGTAGCCATACTGATAGCATGGAGATTCCTCCTGGGCATTGGCATAGGAGGGGATTATGCCACGAGTTCCACCATCATGGCAGAATATTCCAACACCAAAAAACGTGGAATGCTCGTCGGAATGGTTTTTTCAATGCAGAGCCTGGGACTGCTGGCGGGCCCGATTGTTACCCTCGGTCTCCTTCTCGGAGGTGTGCCGCCTGCGATCGCGTGGAAGGTACTTCTTGCCCTTGGCGCTGTGCCGGCGGCTGCCGTAATTTACTACAGGAGAAAGATGCCTGAGACGCCAAAATATACGGTGGGGGTAAAGGGAAATGCGCAGAAAGCTGCCAGGGACCTGAAAAATTACGCAGGTATTGGCGGCGTGAGTGCGAGTACAGCATCGGACAGCAACGTTCCTGTAGTGAAGACAAAGTGGTATTATCTGTTTACTGATTTCAGGCTTCTGGCACTGGTCATAGGGACCGCAGGCTCATGGTTTCTGATGGACTGGGCACTCTACGGGAATTCGATAATGTCGAGTTCCATGCTTGGTTTCCTTGTCCCCAGCAGCGTTACCGGCATCCATCACCTCATAATGACGACCGAACTTTCAGCACTGATATTCGGCGTTGCTGCGTTTCCGGGTTACTGGATCGCGACATTTACACTGGATCGCATCGGCAGGAAACCGATACAAATGATAGGATTCGCCGCAATGACGGTATCATTCGGCCTGCTTGCCTTTGTTCCTGGTCTGATATCTGTGGCCCAGATAGTGCCGTTCCTTGCGTTATACGGCATAAGCTACTTCTTCATAGAATTCGGACCCAATGTCACAACCTTTGTCTATCCACCGGAGGTATTCCCTGTGTCGACAAGGGGACTGGGATCGGGTATGGCGGCTGCGGGTGGAAAAACTGGCGCGTTCCTCGGCACTCTTCTGAATTTGGGGATAGTGGCTGCCTTTGGAGAAAACGGTCTGTTTCTTCTGCTCGCGTTTTTCTCTGCTGTTGGTCTGGTTCTGACATTCGCATTACTCCCTGAGCCGAAGCTGAAGGTTCTCGAAGATATTTCTGGGGAATCCAGGTACCTCGTCTCCAATAGCAAGATTAACGACTGAACGCGCGATGGCACAAACCGGAAAGCAGACCGGGTAATGTGCCAAATCTCTTTCCAGTGCGAAGCATCCAGGACAGATTCCCGGACAGTAACAGTGTGGTGCCCGGAAAGAGAGAACGGAAAAGCATTCGGTTGCTAGCGCCCATGAGTACTCATGTCAGGCAGGTACGTTGCATTCTGAGCATCCGCCTGCAAACTGAATGCGTGAAAGGCTCAGGCACTGTGCATATTCCTGAGTTGCGACCGGCAAGCGGCCGACTTCGTGTTGCGCCGATCGTGATCGTATGTAGAACAGTCCTCTGAAGGAAGATACCGGAAGCCCGGGACAGACCACTCATGGATCTGTACTTTTCAGTTCACTGGTCAGCAAGCATGCAGTAATTGATCGTAATCTCAGAAATATCCGTGGCATAATATGCTACCCTTCGGATTGATTCCTCAATCAGTGCAAGGTGTACGGCCTCGTCTGACCTTACCTTCCGTATGTCCGCGGAAATGACTCCAAGCGAGTTATTGAGGCTGTCCCTCCGGTCTATAACCTGATTGGCTTCAGATACACCCCTTTTGAAGAATGTGCCCACAGCATCGTCCATCATTCTGATCGTGTTCATGTGCCGACTTAAGGTGCGCCATGATGTCTTTCGGCACGCTGTAATCTTTGAGCAGTATAACCGATCTGGCTATCTGTACTGCGTGATCTCCTATTCTCTCAAGATACCGCACCATCTGAAAATATGATGAGCTTTCTTCTGGGCTTATTTGCAGCTTTTCTGCCATCATGAAATTTTTTGCCAGAACGTTGTGCTCTTTCATGATCAACCAGTATATTCTATCCGCGTCAGAGTCTCTGTTTATGACATCTTCCGTGAGGCTCTGATCTTTTTTCTGCGGGGAAATCATGACGTCTGAATGCATCGAAGGAACGATCAGATGGAGTCTCCTGACACCTTTTTCCTGGGAAAGTTCTGCCGGATCAGTGAGATCCTTTATGACTATTGTGTTCGCTGTTTCCTCGATTATCTCCACGCCCGTTACTATCCTTGTGAACTGCCTTATCCTCTCCTTGACCACATGTTGTCGACGCCATACAGCTCGCACTCAACGATCCTGCCAGGCTGAGCGACGCCAGGACGCTGCTCGAACTGAAGGGAAAGACAAGGGCCGTTGACATGTTCGACCGCTTTCGGGACTCGCTTCACAGCTACTCTGCATTTCCGAAGTGCCAGTGGAGAAGGCTGCGCACATCGAACATGCTCGAACGCATTAACCTGGAGCTGAAGAGAAGGACACGCAAGATCGGAGCACTTCCCAATGACAGGTCGTTACTCCGTCTTGCAGTGTCCATTCTCATGGACATAGACGAGGAATGGCAGACCGGAAGAAAGTACTTGAACGTAGAGGCTATGGAGTGACTGCAGGCAAGATACAGGGGCAGGGAATCTACAGAAGATCATGTACACTGTCTGCACGGAATCATTTCCCGATAGTGATCATTCTCGATAAGAATAAATGCGAGAAGCGCTTGTTATCAGAAACACAGGACGTTCTCTTCCGAATGTAAGCATCCCGCTCTGCTCTGACTGGTTCCGCTTCAGAATGAAGAAGTGAAAACAATGAGAAAAATACTGTTAATTCCGGGAATTGCCTTCTTCATAGTCGGCATAATAGTTTTTGCATCCCTCTCCCAGCTTATTGATTCTTCATCAACATCTACAGGCAGCTTGACGTTAAAGGGGCCGGATGAATACCTCTCCAATGCACTTACCCTTACCAGACAGGACGTGCTCATGCTGCTCTTCAACAAATCACTGAATCAGTCGGCGTATCTCATTCCGGCCGCATCATTGGGAGAATTGAATCGCACGACGGCTTCGTGGATAAGTGTTATGCCGCTAAACAGCGATAATTTGACTGAAGATGGTTTGACATTCAGCCTCAATTCGACCGGAAACATATACAACAACCTGACAGGAATGTACTATGTGGCTATGTTTGGCAAAAACACGACTGATGTTTCATTTTACCTCATAAATGCGCAGAAGGAAGAACAGTTCAATCTTGATTATGAGATGATCGGACTGGCGGCGATTGCTGCAGGAATCGGCCTGATTATCGCTGGGACAATAATCAGATCCGGAGTGAAAAAATAACGCCCGAATAACTCCTTTGTGAGGGCACGAACAGGTAAACCGGGCTGCGGGCAGTGGCAAACATACGAATGTGCCATATGCAACGGAACTAAATGTCAGATAAAAACTGGGTGAGAAAGCCCCGTACAAAATCCAATTAATAGGGTGAAAGCATGGAATGTTGTTGACTATACGGTAGCAAAGCAACACGATCTTAAAGCAGATCCATCCGAAGACCGTTCCCGTGGGCAGCACGACGTCATTGTAGCAAAGCAACACGATCTTAAAGCAGATCCATCCACTGCTTTTATGATTGAACTGAGACGTGTGTCTCCCTGGAAGACATCGCAGTTCTGCCGGTTCTGCGGCAAGTGGGACAGGCGAAGCCGCGGCGGCAAGGTGTTCATGTGCGTCCACTGTGGACACACGGACGACGCCGACATGAATGGTGTGCAGAACATCAGGCTGCTGGGGCTGGCGGGAGTCTATAGTCTCCGTTCGCTTCCAAATAAATTTACAGGCAGGAATATCTGTCTATGAAATTTGTAACTATTCCACCGGTTGAAAGGAATACAACATGCCAGAAGTTCAGTTCGCGTCTGTACTTATCCTTGCCCTTATTCTCTTCCATAATACCGTTCCACGAAACTTACCCACTTATTCCGTTGGATGTGGTGTTCATTTCCTGAATCACAGGCGGGCACTGAGCACACGGCTCTGTAACCTCCCGCCT